>JAHYJL010000084.1 GCA_019429045.1 Bacteroidales bacterium | reverse complement strand
TTCACATACGCACGGGCGCCTGGGCGATGGCGCTGAGGTTGTATCAAAAGTTGTTTTACCACAGAGATTACAGAGGAGACACAGAGAACGCAGAGTGTTTAGAAATTGATATACAATCCTCTGTGTTCTCTGCGTATGCTCTGTTATCTCTGTGGTTAACATAAAATTTGACTTTTGTTACAGCCTCAGCACGAACAAAAAAAACACCAACGGCCTTATTTAGAGCACGAACATAAAGGAACCAAGTCATCTTTATATAAATATTTATTATATTTGTAAAAAATATTTAAATGAAAAAATCGATTGTCCTGACCACTTCCCTGCCCGATGAAATAGTGAACCTTTTGAGCCGGTATGCCGAAAAATTCAATGTTCCAAAGAATAAAATACTGGAAGAGGCGCTGAAACTTTATTTCGACAAACTGAAGAAAGCGGAATATACCCGTTCATTCAGAAAAGCAGCAGCCGACCAGGAAATGCATGACCTTGCCGAAGAAGGATTGGCGTTATTACAGAATATCAACTGCAGCAGATCCTGGACGGTCTGATGGAAGTGATGACTTACTGATGGTACAAATGGGTTTTTGAAAATTTTCACTATCTTTGGGCATCGGTAAAGCATTTTATCCATGTCCGGCTCAAACTCCATATCCAAACGTGATTTCCTCAAACTATCCCTTTTAGGCGGCTGCGGTTTGTGTCTCACCGGCCTGGCCGGCAGATCCTTCGGAAGCCAGGTTATTTCTGATTTTAGCAAAGGTTCAGCGCTTCCTCAGGACACTTCCTTGAAGTGGAGCAAAGAAGCCATCTATTATGTCAATACGCCAAAAGGACTTAAATGTAAACTTTGTCCGCGCAATTGTACCATTGAAAACGGTAAACCGGGTGAATGCCGCACACGGGTGAATCTCAACGGCAAGCTCTATTCCATCGCTTACGGCAACCCCTGCGCCGTGCACATCGATCCCATCGAAAAGAAACCGCTCTATCATTTTCTCCCCAAATCCCTCAGCTACTCCATCGCTACCGCTGGCTGCAACCTGGCCTGCCTCAACTGCCAGAACTGGGAGATATCCCAGGCCAGCCCAAAAGAGACCCGCAATTACGACCTGATGCCTGAAGCGGTCGTGGCCGAAGCCAAAAAAGCCGGATGTGCATCGATTTCCTATACCTATGCAGAGCCCGTAGCTTTCTATGAATACACGCTCGATTCGTCGATCCTGGCCCGGCAGCAGAGGATCAAAAATGTGATCGTATCGGCGGGTTATATCCATCCCGATCCTTTGCGGCAATGGTGCAAATACATCGACGCCGCCAACATCGACCTGAAAAGCTTCAGCAATGACATCTACGAGATGCTCAATGCCGGCACTTTGCAGCCGGTGCTCGATACGCTGAAGATACTGAAAGAGGAGGGCGTCTGGCTGGAAATCACCAACCTGGTGGTTCCCACCTGGACCGACGATATGGATATGATTAAAAAAATGTGCGACTGGCTTGTAAACCAAGGACTCGGTCATTATCCGCTGCATTTCAGCCGTTTCCAGCCCTTGCATAAGCTGACCCATCTGCCGGCCACCCCGGTCCAGACCCTGGAAAAAGCCCGCCAGATTGCGCTTAGCGCCGGTGTGAAATATGTTTATATCGGCAACGTTCCCAACCACCAGGCCGGCAATACCTATTGCCCCGGCTGCAAAAAACTGCTCGTTGAACGGAAAGGATATTTCATCATCCAAAATAACCTGGAAAATGCCTCTTGCAAATTCTGCCATGAAAAAATCGACGGCGTCTGGGGTTAAAGAGTTTTGAGTTTTGAGTTTTGAATGAATGTCCACCTAATGTCAACTTAATGTCAACTTAATGTCAACTTAATGTCCACTTAATGACCCACCGTATCTGTTTTATATTCAATCCGATTTCCGGGGTAAGAAAGGTTCACAAGCTGGACGAGCTGATCAGCCAGAACCTTGACCTGGATAAGTTCAGCTATGACATCCGGGAAACGGAAAGCCCGAAAGATGCAATGCGGCTGGCTTCGGTGGCAGTACAGGAGAAGTTTGATATCATCGTTGCCGTAGGCGGCGACGGAACGATCAGCGAAATCGTCCATGGCATCAGCAGCGTTGACGTGATCCTGGGGATTATCCCGACCGGCTCCGGGAACGGCCTGGCCCGGCACCTGGGAATACCCCTTGAATCCGAAAAAGCAATCCGGCTGATCAACAAAATGAATGTCCGGAGAATCGACACGGCCACGATCAACGGTTATCCGTTTGTCAGTATCGCAGGCCTCGGTTTCGATGCGCGCGTGGCCAGCAAATACAAGAAGTTGAAGCAACGGGGCTTCATGGGATATTTCAGGGTGGTGATCCGGGAATTTTTTCGTTACAGGGAGAGAGAGTACACACTCATTTTTAATAAAGAGAAGATCACCCGTAAGGCGCTCCTGCTTTCGATAGCCAATTCCAACCAGTTCGGGTACAACACGGTGATCGCCCCGTCAGCAAAAGCCGACGACGGACTGCTCGACGTGGTCCTCGTCCGGAAATTCCCCCTCGGTGAACTTCCCCGCATGATCGGCCTTCTGTTTACCGAAAAAATTGATCACTCTCCCTATATCGAAACCTGGAAAACCTCCGAATTATTCATTGTCAGAAAAAGAGGCCGGCGCGTCAACATCGACGGCGAATCGATTAAAATGGGACGGGAAATATTCGTACGCATCCAGCCTGCCGCCCTCCGGGTGATCGTTTAATGCCCAAATCTTTATTGTTAGTTGGTTCACAATGAAAAATACCATAATATTGCCTTCGTTTATCACCATTAAGAAAGAAAATATGAGTCAGAAAGTTATCCTGGAAACACTCGGAACGCTCGAGAAAAAAGAAATGCTGGGACCGGTGGGATATCCTGAACTGGTACTGGAAGCTTTTCACCCCTATCCCGGTTATCACGGCACGACCGTTCCCGATAAAGACATGCCCAAATCGCTCTTTGCCATCACCCGCTCAAAATACACCGATGAAAAACTGATCAGGGTCACCCAGAAAGTAAAACAGGAAAACGGCCTGAAATTCGACGGTACACCGGGAATGGTCACCTTATTTAATATGCTCAATCCCTGTATCCGGTTTAAAGATGTCGGACGGTATGAAGATGTGCCGGTCATCCTGAAAGCATACCAGCATGAAGGCATCGAATTCATGACAAACAGGAAAATTGAACCTTTTGCAGGTATCATCAAGGTAAAGAAGTACTTTCTGATGCATGTGATTACCAATTGCACTTTCCAGGATGTGGAGGAACCAAACATGCATTATTTCTCCATCCCATTACAATTGCGGTTTACGCAGTTCGAAAAAATCTCCCTCGATCTGAAAAGAAACCTGGAAAACCCGAACTTTGACGCCGCTCTTGCAACCATTTACCGGAAAGCGGGACTGATAGACCTGATCCGGATCTACGACGAGAAATGCACCCCGGAAAGGCTTAACCAGATCCGGACCAAATATGTACAGGCCATCGGTATACTGGCCAAATAAATCGGAAAAATATGGAAATCGACCTGGATAAGGATATCTTCGAATCGATCACACGACATTTCAAACTGTGGATGGTGGAATGGGGCGTTCCCGGGGATACCGCCAAAATTATTGCCGATTACAGCGGATTTATCCTGGTCATTGTATTTGCCCTGATTGTCTTCTACATTGTCCGTTTTATCCTTGTGCGATGGATGCAACGGCTTGCCTTGAAATCAGAATCAAAATGGGACGATGCGCTGGTGCACCGGAAAGTTTTCAAGCGACTGGCATACCTGGTCCCGGCGTTCATCATACATACCGCCGCTCCTTATGTTATCCCCGATTACCCGGTAACCCTGTCCATTATCCTGATCCTCATCAAAGTATATATTGCAACGGTTTCCGTGGTAGTTGTCACCTCTGTGCTGGATGCCTCACACGACATCTATTCCAGCTATGAGATATCGAAAACCAGGCCCATCAAGGGGTTTATCCAGATAGCAAAGATTGTAGTCTATGTCATTTTTATCATACTCCTGATCACAATCCTGTTCCTGAGATCCAAAGGTTTCGGTTGGATCGCAGGCCTTGGAGCATTCTCCGCTGTTTTATTGCTGATCTTCAAAGACCCGATACTGGGGTTCGTGGGTGGAATTCAAATGGCCACCCAGGACATGCTCCGGATCGGCGACTGGATCGAGATGCCAAAGTACAATGCCGACGGAGTGGTCACTGATATCACCATCACCACCGTGAAGGTGCAGAACTGGGACAATACCATCACAACCATACCGACCTACACCCTTGTCAGCGACTCATACAAGAACTGGCGGGGCATGCAGGAATCGGGCGCCAGGCGAATCAAAAGGCATATTCTGATCGATCTCAGCAGCATAAAATTTTGCACCGCAGAAATGCTCGAACGCTACTCGAAATATGAATATGTGAACGAATATATAAACCGCACCGAAGAAGACATTATCCAATATAATCAGGAAAGAAATATTGATCCGGAATTGCTGATCAATGGCCGTCGGCAGACCAATATCGGGGTTTTCCGCGCTTACCTCACTTCTTACCTTAAAAACAATCCCAATATCCATGAGGGAATGACGTTGATGGTCAGGCAACTGCAACCAACCGAAAAGGGACTTCCACTGGAAATTTATGCCTTCAGCCGGGTGCAGGATTGGGTTCGTTACGAAGCCATCTCTTCTGATATTTTTGATCATGTGCTGGCCGGTATTCAGTATTTCGACCTGAAATTGTTCCAGAATCCGTCTGGTTCCGACTTTCAACACCTCGCCGAAATAAATCACCATGACTAAGGTTTTCTATAAAGAAGAGCAAAAGTTCAACCAATGGTGGATTTAGTTGCTCATCATTTTTCTCCGGTCTGTGCTGCAAAAGATAATTTAAATAATATCTGAGTTATGAAAATTCAAGTAATGATAATATCATTATTATTTTCCGTTCAACTTTTTTTCACTGGAAATGCCAGCCTTGCCCAGGAATTGTCAGCCAGGGAGATTGTCGACAAAGCCACCCGGAAGGCCAACGGCGAAACCAGCATTGGCAATCTGAAAATGACGATCGTCAGGCCAAACTGGTCGCGGGAAGTGGAAATGAAAGCCTGGTCGATCCGGACCGAATATTCCATGATCTACATTACCGCGCCGGCACGCGACAAAGGGCAGGTTTTCCTCAAGAGGCAGAACGAAATGTGGAACTATATGCCCTCCATCGACAGAATGATTAAAATCCCCCCTTCTATGATGGGTCAGTCGTGGATGGGATCCGATTTCACCAACGACGACCTGGTCAGGATGAACTCCATCGTGGAAGATTTTGAACATAAAATCATAGGGACGGAGTCCCTTGACGGATACGAATGCTGGAAGATCGAACTGTTCCCTGAATATGATGCTGCAGTGGTCTGGGGCAAGATTTACCTGTGGATCTCCAAAAAGGAGTTCTATCAGTTGAAAGGCGAATATTTTGATGAAGACGGCGGCCTGGTGAATACGATGATCGCTTCGGATATCAAAAAGATGGGGGACCGGTTTCTGCCCGGCAAAATGGTGATGATCCCCGCTGACAAACCAAAAAACCTGACCATCCTGGAAACGATCGACATGACTTTCGACATTCCTCTGGAAGAGGGATTCTTCTCACAGCAGAATATGAAAAATGTCAGGTAACATCTTGTTATATCTATAACAGAACAAAGGATGAAAGAGTACTTCAAAATAGCCTGGCGGAACCTCTGGCGCAACCGGAGGCGGACCTTTATCACGATAGCCTCGGTGCTGTTCGCGATTTTCCTGGTGCTGATCATGCGGTCGATGCAGATCGGGACATACGATTATATGGTCGAAAGCGCCGTCAGGAACTCCACCGGGTATATCCAGGTTCACGGGAAAGGTTACTGGGAGGATAAAAGTTTAGACAACTCACTGATTTATAATGAAGAACTGGAAGAAAAGATAAGGAATACCCCGAATGTCAGCAGTATAGTTCCGCGGCTTGAATCTTTCGCCCTTGTGTCATATGGTGTGCAAACGAAAGGTATTGCCGTCATAGGTACTGTCGCCGACCTGGAGGATAAAGCCTCCGGCCTGCAAAATCGCCTGGTGAAAGGCAATTACCTGTCTGAAAATCAAAAGGGAGTTCTCATACCGGAAGGTCTGGCCGATTACCTGAAAGTTGACATCGGAGATTCCATCGTCCTGCTTGGCCAGGGTTACCATGGGGTTACAGCAGCTTCATTATCGGAAGTAACCGGGATCGTCAGGTTCCTGCAACCCGACATGAACAACCAGTTGTTGTACATGGATCTTCAGCAGGCGCAGGAGTTTTATGCGGCGCCGGGTCACCTGACTTCAGTGTCCATCATGCTGGAAAACCCCGGGAGACTTTATCAAACAACAAAGAGTCTCTCAGATATTGATCCTGACAACCTGGAAGTCATGACCTGGAAAGAGATGCTGGTGGAATTGCTGCAATATATTGAAGGTGATAATATCAGCGGGCTGTTCATGCTTGGCATCCTTTATGTTGTCGTGGGTTTCGGCATCCTGGGAACCATCCTGATGATGACCATGGAACGCCGCAAGGAGTTCGGCATCATGGTAGCGGTGGGAATGAAAAGATACAAACTCTCGCTGATCATTCTGATCGAGTCGGTGGTGATCGGAATCCTGGGGGTGCTGGCGGGAATCCTGCTGAGCATGCCTTTCATCGTCTATTTCTATCATCACCCGATCCAGCTCACGGGCGAATGGGCAGAGGCAGTCATGGAATACAATATGGAGCCCATTCTCCCCTTTGCGATGGAACCGGGCTTTATCCTGAACCAGGGAATCGTGGTACTGATCATAACGCTACTGGCTTCCATATATCCCTTCCTGGTCATATCCAGGCTGAAAGTTGTGAATGCTATTAAGGGGAAGTAGGTATTGGGTATTAGGTATTAGGTATTGGGTATTTTGAATTTGTTTGGAATTTGGAATTTGTTTTTTGGAATTTTAAATAGTTCGGTATGATAATCGCAATCGCCTGGCGAAATGTATGGCGGCACAGGCTCAGGAGCATGGTGGTGATGCTGGCGGCCGCGCTGGGAATTTTCGGAACCCTCTTCATGATAGCGCTTTCCAATGGCGTCGTGGAGCAAAAGATCGCCGATTCGATCCACAATGAAATATCACATATCCAGATCCACAAGCCCGAATTCCTGCAGGATAATGTGCTGCAACATGCCATGCAGGACGCTCCGGAAATCAGCAATGTAGCGCAGGGTATTCCAGGGATCAAAGGGGTCAGCAGCCGGATCAAAACGATGGCTATGGCCAGCACGGCCAGCAACGGCGCCGGGGTGATCATCAACGGGATAGATCCGGAAACGGAAAAACTGGTGACCGGTATTGCCGGTTCGGTAATCGATGGCACCTATTTTGAAGGAGAATCCAGGAGCCCCCAGATCCTTATCAGCCGTAAGCTGGCAGGCAACCTGAAAGCCAAAACGGGTTCCCGTATCGTCATCACCATTCAGAACACCGACGGAGAGCTGATCTACAGTCTTTTCCGGGTGGCAGGTATTTACAAAACAGCCAATGCCCTTTTTGATGAGCCCAACGTCTTTGTCAGGCGCAGCGACCTGGCGGAGCTGACCGGTTTCGATCCTGCCTTGTCCACTGAGATTGCCTTGTTATTGCACCGGACGGAAGACACAGATAAAACGGTCGCTATGCTGGAGGAAATATATCCCGGGCTCAGCATATTGCCCTGGTATGTCATCGAACCCACGCTGAATATGCAATCAGGCATGATGGACCAGTTCTCCTATTTCCTGCTGGTCATCATCCTGGCAGCTATGGCATTCGGTATTGTGAACACCATGCTGATGAGCATCCTGGAACGGACCCGCGAGCTGGGCATGCTAATGGCCGTGGGCATGAACAAAAAGAAAGTCTTTATAATGATCATGCTGGAAACCATTTTCCTGTCGGGTGTGGGAGCGCTTGTCGGCATAGCCATGAGCTATCTGACGATCACCCTCACCTCCCGGAACGGCATCAATTTCGCCGCATGGGCCGACGGGTTTGAATCGCTGGGCTATAGTGCGCTGATATACCCGACCATCTATGCCAGTTTTTATTTCTGGCTGGCTGTCCTGGTCATGATCACAGCCATGTTCGCCTCCGTTTTCCCGGCCCGGAAAGCCCTTAAGCTGAACCCGGCAGCAGCAATCCGTCACGAAGCTTAATGAAGTTTTGAGTTATGAGTTTTGAATTTTAAATTATTACTGGAAACTAGAAACAAGGAACCCGAAATTATATTGTTATGGGAATTATTATAACAAAGGATCTGCGAAAGATCTACTCGGAAACCAAGGTACCGGTGTACGCGCTGAACGGCGTATCGGTCACCATTGAAGAAGGCGAATTCACCTCTATCGTCGGACCGTCGGGCTCAGGCAAAACGACGCTGCTGAACATGATCGGCGGGCTGGACAACCCGACAGAGGGGGAAGTGCACATCAACGGGGTGAATGTCACCACGCTGCCGTCCGGTAAACTGATCGACTTCCGGCTGCACCACATCGGGTTTGTTTTCCAGTCGTACAACCTCATCCCGGTGCTCACGGCGCGCGAGAATGTGGAGTTCATCATGCAGTTGCAGGGCGTTCCGAAAAAGGAAAGGGCTGCCCGGGCCATCGAACTGCTCGAATCGGTGGGACTGTCGGACAAGATCGACAACCGTCCCGGCGATATGTCGGGCGGCCAGCAGCAGCGGGTCTCGGTAGCGCGGGCCCTGGCTTCCAAGCCCCGGTTCATCCTGGCCGACGAGCCGACCGCCAACCTCGACAGCAAATCGACCGCCGAACTGCTCGACATCATGCTGAAAATGAACGAGAAACATAAGACCACCTTTATCTTCTCCACCCACGACCAGCGCGTGATGGAACGAGCCAGGCGGATCATTACAATTGAGGATGGGGTGGTGGCAAAGGATGAGTTCTGAGTTCTGAGTTCTGAGTGATGAGTGATGAGTTTTGGGTTTCGGGTTTCGAGTTTCGAGTTAATAACAACTGTATGACCACTGTATGATCACCTTATGACCATCACCCAAAAAATACTGCCCCTTCTCATCCCCGCCTTGCTTCTGCAAAGCACTGTCATTCCTCAGCCAACTGACAGAAACTGGCGGCTATACGGGCATTTGCAGACCATGCAGCAGGTGTGGGTGCCGCCCAACGTGCCGCAATGGCAAACGATTACTACGCTGGGCAGCCGGCTCGACTTCCGCTGGCACCCCGGTAACAAATTTTCCTTCCACGCGGGCGTCAGGAACGATGCCAGCCTGGGGCAGATGGTGTATGACTATCACCCGTATTTTGCCGATTTTTCAACGCAGGATGACGGGCTGATCGATCTGACGCGCATGTGGGTCAATGATTCGTCGTTCTTTTTCTATTCCAGCATCGACCGGTTCAATGTCAAATTCAGGACTGGGAATTTTGAGGCCACTGTGGGCCGGCAGCGGATCAACTGGGGAGTGAACCTTATCTGGACACCCAACGATATCTTCAATGCCTATAACTATTTTGACTTTGACTACGTCGAGCGGCCCGGCTGCGATGCCGTGCTGTTGCAATATTACACGGGCCATACCTCCTCGCTGCAGTTCGGGTTCAAGGTCGACCGGCACCTGTACACCATCGACTCCGCTTACAAGGTCACCGGTGCGCTGATGTACCGTTTCAATCGCTGGGGGTATGATTTCCAGTTCCTGGGCGGGGTCATGCGCGAGGATGCCGTGGTGGGGCTGGGATGGGCCGGCCACATCAAAGGGGCGGGATTCAGCGGCGAAGCCTCCTATTTCCTCGACCGGAAGCAGCTTTTCGATACCACCGGCGCCCTGGTGGCCTCGGCAGAGCTGAATTACACCTTCAAGAACAGCCTGTACCTGCAGGGCGGATATCTTTACAACAGCGCCGGCACTGCCGGTCCCGCCGGCTGGGGCACCGCGTTCATGCTGGCCGTCGACATCTCGGCCAAAAACTTCACAAAGGCGCGCCATTCCCTCTTCGCCCAGGCCTCCTATCCCGTTACGCCCCTGATCAACCTCAGCGTGGCCAGTATTTTCAATCCCAACGACAAATCGGGTTTCGCCGGCCCCTCCGTCGATCTCTCCCTCACCACAAACCTCTCCCTGTTATTCACCGGCCAGATCTTCTGGGGAGCAGACCAGACCGCCTATGGCGATTACGGCACGCTTTGTTACATGCGGCTGAAGTGGAGCTTCTAATTGGTTTGCTCGCTGCGAGAGCGACATTAAGTGGACATTAAGTAGACATTAAGTGGACATTAAGTGGACATTAAGTGGACATTTCCAATTATTGTGAAATGTGCCTTGCCATTGCGAAATGAGAAATGACCTGCATTTTTTCCTTGCTTTCGGCGCCTTTTTGTTATATATTTACCCCGCCCAAACCATGAAAGATTAACCAGGTAATCCGTTTCTGCCATGTTACAGATTGTTCAATCTGTTGATTACGTATAGAGAGAGAGAGAGAGAGGTTATAACGTCTCGTCTGACCATTGGATCTATCATCCTCCCTGAATTATTGTTTCCTCCATGAATTTCTTGTTTTCAAAACAGGAAGGTATTTTCAATGTATTTAACCAAAAACCAATGACAATGAAAAACATTTACATTTTTACAGTATTGATAAGCTGTCTGATCATTTTAGGTTCAAAAAGAATTGCCGCCCAGTTCCAAATGGATTCAACGGGGAATTTCTTTGCAATGACAGCGTATTACGATGCCTTTTACGATTCACTGATCCTGGAAAGGGGAATTGAGAATATGCGGGGTACCGGCTACAAGGATTACCTGCGCTGGAAATGGTTTTATACTTACCGCCACGGGGTGAACGGAGAATTGAGTTCTGTAATCGAAGGGATCTGGGACTATTATGAAAATTATCAATATCCTGAAGGATATACAGATTACCCCGACTGGGAATTTTCAGGCCCTCTTGGTATTCCTTTGAAACATAACGATGATTCTTCAAGCATTACAGGAAAAGGCATGATGCTTTCCCTATGGGTAAGCGACGGGGATCATTCGTTAATCTATGCAGGCAGCCATCATGGCGGCCTTTGGAAAACCACGGATGGCGGCGATAACTGGTACCCGATGAATGACAAAGATCCCAGAATTCATGGCGTCAACAGTATAGCGGTCGATCCTGACGATCATCAAACGATCTATTTTACCGGTAATAACTCACTGGGTGATTTCAGCAAGTATACGGCCGGTTTGTTCAAATCGACCGATGGCGGGGTTCATAACAACCTTGTGAATCTTCCGGGTGATGATTATCCTACCTCCTTTTGGGGAAACCGGTTAAGAAAAATAATGACACATCCCAATCCGTCCGATCCTGACGAATATGTCCTGTTCCTGACAGGCTATCAAAAGGTTTTCAGATCATTTGACAAAGGTGATAGCTGGGGAAACGGACCGGTGTTCTCAAAAAATTGGAATCCATGGGGGCCTCAGGGTAATCCTGCTGCAGGAACTTTTTATAACCACAATGGACTCTCTGATTTCAAAGTAACCCCGTGGGATTATAATACGGCCTACCTGGCCGGCAGCGAGATCTTCAAGGTATCGGATCCGTTTGGAAATTTCGACACTTTGAACATTTCCAATGCTGTATTCCGTATCGGCTTGGAACAGGGCGATCAGATGATCAACAACCCTCACCGTTGTGAAATCAGCATGCATGGGAATTTCGAAGGATACGTCTGGTTTTGTTATGCCGCTGACTATATCAGAAATGGACAGGATAAAAAGCAATATTTCCGGATTGTCCGGTATTATCAGGATGATTTCGAACTCATTTATGAACAGGAAGATTATTCACCTCCCACACCCTACCTAAGCGGAAATTTGCTTGAATTTTCAGTGTCACCATCGAACATGGATATCTTTTATATCGCCGGCGTAAATTTATTGAAATTGGACATGACCACGCCCAATGACCCAAAGATTAATAAATTAAACGGTTCACCTTATCCTGGTGCATGTTGGTTGCATCCTGACATCCGTGATATGGTAATTTTTAGTGACGAGGGGAAAGATACTTTATTTACTGCCAATGACGCGGGTATTAGCTGGGGGGTACCATTTGTGGGATCTCCGCCAACCGAATGTGAAAAAAATGAATACGCCTGGCAATGGCACCACCCTTTTAGTTCAATACAGAACGGATTAAATGTAACGGAATTTTATGGAATCGGTGTTTCACCGGTTGTGGCAGACAGGGTGGCCGGCGGGTGCCAGGATCTTGGAGCCATGTTGCTCACCGACGGGGAATGGATTAACTTCGGAGCAGGTGATGGAAGCGAATTAGTCTTCAGCCCTGATAATCCCAATGTGTTTTATTTCGGCGAATGGCAATCATCCTGGTTATTCAGAACAAATGATTTGGGTGAAACAGATGGATTATTCTATAGACATATGGGGTCATCCAGTATTATCATGCCCATGGAGCTTGACCCGTACGATCCATCGGTACTGTATGCCGGCGGGGATACGCTTTTAAGGTTTGCCGGAGTGGACAATTTTAACCAAGTTGTAGACTCACCGGATAAACTGAAATCATTTGAAAAAGTTCTGACTGACATTGAAGTAGTGAAAACCGGCACAAATGGCCGACGCATTTATGTATCCACCATGAAA
>JAHYJL010000083.1 GCA_019429045.1 Bacteroidales bacterium | reverse complement strand
AAAGCCCATCTCGATCACCCGGCTGGTGTTGAGATCAGGTAAAGTATTGGTGGAAAGCATCTCATCGCCGGCGGTGGAGTACAACAGTGGCGCGTAACCGGGCAGGAACCTGGAGTCGAAGGCACCGTCGTATCCTTCGGTAGCCAGGTCATTCATCGCTATGATGCTTTCCTGGGCCGTGCCGTAAGTGTTCTCAGATGCGATCAGCCGGATCTTCTCAGCGCCCGATTTGTACCACGGGGTGGCGTCATGCACGCGGGCTGCCACAGGAATTGTAAGCGATGCTGGTGAGCCGCTGAGCACCTGCACCATGAAACCGTTCATGGAAGGGATAATGCCGTCGGGGGCGATGTCAACGTAAGAAGCGGTTGATTCATTCCAGATCTTGGCCGTACCGGCGATATCGGCCGGGACGATCCAGTCGACGCCGTCGTTCCAGTTCAATGCGCTGGGGAAGGGATTGCCGAGCAGGTTCCAGCCGCTGTAATCGTTACCAGGTGTGAGCGTCAGACTTCCTGCGACAACATCGGCATTGTTCAATGCGCCCAGGAACTGCTTTGTGCCGGTAGTCTGGTAGGCGACAAGGTAACCTTTTCCGGGCGTGAAAGTTGTAATACCATTGCCCGGCTCCTTCTGGTTCAGCCACAGGTCGGAAACTTCATCCCATGCATAAAAGTCGTAATTTCCCGGTGTCGGGTCGGTGAAGGCTGGATCGACGGCCTGGGCGGCGACCGGCGAAGAGAGCAGGTGCCAGCCGGTCATATCGTTGGTCCAGCCGGCGATGTAGCGCTCGACAGTAACAGTGCTGGTGGCAGTGCCATTGATGATAAGTGAAGCGTCAGAGACTACAGTGAAATCACCGGTTGAAACAGTCAGGTTATTCAATGTAGCCGAATTATTCAGGCTGACGCCGGAAGCATTATCAATATTTATGGTTGAATTAGCAGTTGAACTGGTGATAATACCTGATCCCGATATTGTTTGGGCCGTGGAACCGTTCAGGTTTACCGTTCCTACTGCAGTAGGTCCAAAATTCAGAATGGTTCCATTTGCAAGCGTTATGTTGTTTTTTATTGAATGGCCCGGGGTAGCAGTCATGTTGAAATTCATTGTGCCATTGGTCAGAGTAAGGTTATCAATTGAAACCGCTGATGCTCCAGTAACTGTTATAGCCCCTTCTATATCAAGCTCAAAATCAGCGTATGTCCGGCCGCTAAAACTTGGGTTATTAGTTGATTTGTGGATGTATTTGCTGCCCGTCTGGAAAACCACGACAGCGTTAGATATGGCAAATGGATTCGATCCTGAAAAATAGACAAACTCTGAACCGCTTTCAAATATGACGGATCCGGAGGTTGTATTGCCGAAAGGATTTCCCGATAAGCCGGTTCCGGAAGTAAATGTTGCTCCATTGGAAAACGTAATGGCTGAGGCATCGGCTCCAAGCAATTTGTGTGCAGCCGATGTGAATGTCATGGATCCTCCTATTAATCCTGTTGCACCTGAACTCAATGATAGACTTAGTGCACTGGTACCTGAAATATTCAACTCGGAACCGCTGCCTGTAACGGCCAGGTCATCTCCCGTATCGCCTCCTATGGTGAGCGTGGCTGGAGCTGCCGCTTGCAGGGTAACCTTTGTTCCGGCAGAAACTGTCAATTGTCCGATGGTCTGGGCCGGGACATTGGTAATGGTGTAGGTGCCACCATCATTAAATTGAAGGATGTCATTCATGAGAGGTGCAGTCCTGGCCGGGCTCCAGTTGCCTGCGACCTGCCAGTCATCATCAATAGCCCCGGTCCAGGTATAAGTTACCGATGACGAAATTACATAACCATTACACGTCACATTGACAGTACTGGCGCCTCCGCCTGCATTGGAGATCAGTTCCCCGTCATAATTTCCGGCTGCCAGTCCGGCTTTTAATCTCACATAGATCGGTGTGGCATTCAGTGTCGCGGAGGTGAAGGGAACATTAACGGAACCGCTAAAGGTGCCATCATCGAGAGACACTTCGTAATTAGTGGACCCCGTTACGGTTATGTTCCCGGGGAAGCCGGTCAGATTAACACCGCTGAGATCATACGATTGTGAGGCTGAGGGACCGCCGCCTAACATATATGTAAATCCTGAAAGTGATGAAGGGGCAACCATTAAAGTGGGAGATGTCGGAGCGCCGACAATATCAGCCCAATCAGTGGAAGTTCTGATTCCATCAATAATTACACTTGGAGCGTTACTTGCGTTACCCTGACGCAAAGCAACAGAACCTATATTACTAGGATCAGTACCGGAAGCATCTATATTTGTAATCCATCCTGATGTAGGTATCGGAGCATTCAGAGGCGGATTTACATAAATAGAAGCTAAATCATTAGTTGTTCCTGAAACCATTTCATATTTTAATGCAATAAGATAAGTTGTGGAAAGAGAGTAGGCTGCCGTTGTATAATTAACAGTTGTAGTACTTTGTGAAATACCAAAATAGATATTGTTGCTTTCATCTCTTTTTACCCAAAACCTTCCTCTGAAATAAGAAGTACTTAATGGACTAGTGCTTATATGGAAAATATAATCACCCGCTATTGCTGCTGTAGTAACATTAACCATTAATGAAAAATAGACTGTTCCGGATTCTTGTGCAGTAAATGTCCTGTTCACATCCTCTCCAGAAGTAGCTAGTGTAACTTCCCCACCAATCCCTGACGACAGATAACCAGGATAGCTGATTGTCGAGGGATTTGTCACTAAGATTGCATTAGTACCACCGGCGCTATGTGCTGTCCACCCGTTGGCTGTGAGCGCAGTTCCATTGGTATAATCAAAATTCTCCACCAGAAGCGGCTGCCCCCACCCCATAAATGACGACAGCAGGAAAGCCAGCATCAGCACAGCCGGCGCAATGGGGCGCAGTGCCCTGATCTTCAGTCGCCGCTGACCAGGCGACAGGAAATGAATCGTGTAATTTTTCTTCATGATATGTATGTTTTAATTTAAGTTTAGCTTGGTAATTAATATGATATGCGAAAATAAAAAACATTATCCACTTTACTGGAATGAAAATGGCATTGTTAATAATTCAATAATATTCCGTGCTTTGTTAACAAAAAGTTCACAGAAAATCCGCATGGGATTGCTTAATTTTGCTATTCTTTGCAAAAGAAAAAAATGAACCACCTCGGCGTAAGCAGCGAGGTGTCTTATAAGAAATGTCTCAAAAGTTTACGCAATCGGACTACAACCTGGAATTGGGTCTTACGCCAACGACTAAGGCCGTTGGTTCCGAGTATGTTACAAAAGTTGGAACCGACGGCTTCAGTCGTCGGACTACAAAAAAAAGAAACTTTTTGACTTTTAAGAGGTTGTATCAAAAGTTCTTTAACCACAGAGATCGCAGAGAAGGCACAGAAAACACAGAGTGTTTAGTGATTGATAATCAATTCTCTGTGTTCTCTGCGCATACTCCGTTACCTCTGTGGTTAATAAAGAATTTGACTTTTGAGACACTCTCTTATTGGGTTAATTATAATTTTCGTCCCGGGGACGAGCAATTTAACTGAAAATAATCAAATCAATCCTAACATGAAAAATTTTTACAAAACATTCAGCCTGGCCATCCTGCTCATGGCTTTTACTGCTTTTTCCGGCTTTTCACAGAACGCCTGGATCAATGAAATTCACTACGATAATGTAGGTACCGACGTCAATGAATTCATCGAAGTGGTGGTCGAAAACCCTGGCAGCTACACCTTATCTCTTTTTGAAGTTTATCTTTATAATGGCAACAACGGTGCCACCTACACCCCACTTTACAACCTCAGTGAATTCACAGTGGGCGCCACCGTTGGCAATTTCACTTTTTATTACAAAATATACCCGGTAAACGGCATTCAGAACGGTTCTCCCGATGGAATGGCGCTGGTGTATAACGGGAGTGTCATCCCGGGGCAGTACCTAAGCTATGAAGGGGCTTTCCTTGCCACCAACGGCCCGGCCAATGGCATGATGTCGGTTGATATCGGCGTGGAAGAAGACAATCCTGTTCCCCCCATCGGGATGTCGCTGCAGTTATCCGGCTCAGGCACGCAGTACGCTTCGTTTTCCTGGCAACCACCCGCAGCGGAAACCCCGGGGCAGCCCAACAATGACCAGGTCCTTGGCGGGGCCCCGCTGCCGGAACCTTCCAACTATCCGACAAACTTCTTCGCGGCAGCCGATAATATCACCATCACCCTCACCTGGACCGATGCCACCGGGGCCCAGCTTCCTTCCAAATACCTGGTAAAAGTCAGCGACCAGGATAATATTACGGCACCTGTCGACGGGGTACCCGTGCCTGACGACACCGACCTCAGCGACGGGCAGGGCGCTTTGAACGTGAACTTCGGCGTTCAGACATGCATGTTCTTCCGGCTGGAAGGCGAGACCCAGTATTATTTCAAAATATACCCTTACACGAATGCCGGCACCTCCATCGATTACAAGACAGATGGCACACCACCTTCAACCACAGCCACGACCGAACCTGTCCTCAATTCCGAAGATTTCGAATCGAATACTTTCGGGACATGGAGCACTTACAGCGTGGCCAGCGACAAGGACTGGACCGTGGTCAATTTCGGCGGGGCTTACCAGACCACCTATTTTGCCCAGATGAACGGTTACCAGGAAAACGAGCCCAGCAACGACTGGCTGATCTCTCCATCGCTCAATATGGACGTATATATGAATGAAAAGATGGTCTTTTTCACCCAGTGGCGCTTTGGCAATACCGATGAAGAGCTTACACTGAAATATTCCACGAATTATACCGGAGGTGATCCGACCACTGCCACCTGGTCAAATCTTTCGTTCACCAAATCGACGGTCCAGGATATCTGGACCCATTCCGGCAATGTTGATCTCAGCGGGATCACCGGCAGCAATGTCCATATCGCCTTCCAGTACCTCAGCAGCGGTAACCCCCGCCGCTGGGGTGTCGACGAGATCGTGATCACCGGTTACGCCGCCGGTCCTTTTATCGGGGTTACTTCTCCTGTGGCGGGAGATGCGTGGGAACAGGGTACCGCCCATGACATCACCTGGAATGCGAGCAATACACAGGATAATGTGAAGATAGAGTTAACGCTCAATGCTTCTTCCCCCACCCCTTCCTGGAGCACACTTGTGGCATCGGTACCGGCATCTCCCGGCGTCTGGACCTGGCTAATCCCAACCAGTCAACAAATCAGCAGCGACTGCCAGATAAGGATCACCGACATAGCGGCGGATGCTGCCGGCTACAGCGGCATTTTCTCCATTATCGAACCGATCTATATCCCGCAACTGGTGATCACCGAGATCATGTACAATCCACCCGAATCGGGAACCGACTCGCTCGAGTTTGTGGAATTGTATAATTATGATAACGTATCCATTGATCTGACAGGATATTATTTCTCAGACGGGATCACCTACACATTTCCATCCATCGTCCTGAACCCTGGCGAGTACTTCCTGATCGCCGTCGATTCAGTAAAATTCCAGAATTTTTACGGCATGCCGGCTTACCAGTTCGGCGGCGCCCTCAGCAACAACGGCGAACTGCTGCTGTTACGCAACAGTTACGGGATGGTGGTCGACAGTGTATGGTATGACGATGTTGATCCGTGGCCAACCGCTCCCGACGGGTTCGGGCCCTCGCTGACCTTCTGCGATCCCGGCCTCGATAATGCCCTGGGAGAAAACTGGTCGGTCTCCATTGAATTTGTCGGACTGAATGCCAATGGAGATACCATATGGGCGTCTCCCAATGCGGGTTGCGCCTCCTGGCCGGTTGCCGATTTCATTGCTGATAATACGGTTGTCCTGACAGGCGGCAGTGTCAACTTCACCGACTTGTCTACCGGCGATCCCGATTACTGGGTATGGACCTTCCTGGGTGGAACGCCGGGTTCTCATGTTGGCCAAACACCACCACCCATAGTTTACAATGAACCGGGTTTTTACAACGTGGCGCTGTTTATCTCAAACGTAGCCGGCACCTCTACCCGTGAAAAGACCGATTATATCCAGGTCGGAAGCCCTCCTGTTGCTAACTTCAGCGGTAATCCTACAACGTTGTACGCAGGCGGGACAGTTGATTTCACAGACCTGTCGGCCGGCACGGTCGACTCATGGCTGTGGGAATTCCCCGGCGGTCAGCCGGCCACTTCCACCGAACAAAATCCGCAAGATATCCTTTATGCCACAGCGGGAGTGTATGATGTCACCCTCAAGGTCACTAACATCTTCGGTACAGATGAAATGTTAAAAGAAGACTATATTGACGTGCTGCCGGTAGGGATCGGGGAACCCGGAAACGGGCTTGTGTCGCTGTATCCAAATCCGAACAACGGTGTTTTCAGGATCACCAACCCAGGTTCGCTCAGGCTTGAGATCAGGGTGTACAATGTTTTGGGCGCATTGACCGAAAGCCTCACAATCACCGGGGCATCCGCTGATTTCGATCTGACGGAACATGGCAAAGGGATCTATTTCCTCCAGATCCGGGATATCGACAGCGGCCAGGCGGCGCAGCGCAAGGTTGTAATTGAGTAAAAACAATCACAACTTGCCGGCAGGTTTTTTAGTCCGACGACTGAAGCCGTCGGTTCGAATACTCTGGAAAGCTGTCAATAATGCTCCGACGACTAAAGCCGTCGGTTCCAACTTAGGCAATACTTGGAACCAACGGCTTTAGTCGTTGGAGAACGAACCAATGCTCCGACGGGTAAACCCGTCGGTTCGAATATTTGTAAAACACCAGGAACCAACGGCTTTAGTCGTTGGAGCACGAACCAATAAGTCGTTTGAGCACGACTCTCTCGGGCTGTAATGTCTTATAAATTCTCTGTGAGAAACTTTTCCATGGCCCGGTAGAAATCGAAGCGGTTCTCCTGGTTGTAGAAGCCGTGGCCTTCGTTGTCTTTTACCATGTATTCGACAATGATGCCACGCTCTTTCAGCGCTTCCACCATCTGGTCCGATTCGGCTTTGTTCACGCGCGGGTCATTTGCGCCCTGTGCTACGAACAACGGGGTCTGTATCCTGTCGGCATTCAGTGCCGGGGAGTTCTGGGCCATCATCAGGCTGTCGGCCTGCGGGTTGCCTACCATCTCATAGAACATCTGCAGATAAGGCTCCCAGTAAGGGGGAATGGTCTGCATGAATGTGAAAAGGTTGGAAACCCCGACATAATCAACAGCCGCTGCGTATAGTTCGGGTTCTTTCACGAGGCCCTGCAATGTGGCATAACCGCCATAGCTGGCCCCGTAAATGGCGATGCGGTCCGGGTCGGCGATGCCTTTATCAATCACCCACTGTGTTCCGTCAGTCACATCATCCTGCATCTCCTGTCCCCACTTTTTAAATGAGGCTTCCCAGAAAGCCCGGCCATAGCCGGTCGAACCCCGGAAATTCATCTGGAACACCGCATAGCCGCGGTTAGCCATGAACTGTATCTCCGGATTGAACCCCCAGTAGTCGCGTGCCCATGGACCACCATGTGGATTGATGATCACCGGAAGCTTTTTCGCCGTTTCCATAGTATAGCCCTTGGGCAGCGTCAGATAACCATGAATGGTAAGCCCGTCGCGCGACTGGTAATTCACAGGTATCATTTCGGCCATCTCATTTTCATCCAGCCAGGGTGAAACTTCGGCTATCTTGTTCAGTTCATCTGAATTTTTGTCATAAATGTAATAGGCCCCCAAAGACTTATCACTGTATGTCCGGACGATAAAACGGTCTTCTTCGTCGGTCCTGGCGGTAATGGCAATCTCATATTTACCCAGGTCACGTGCCAGCCTGTTGAATATTTCTTCCGTTTCCCGGTCGAAGAAATGGTGGTTCCTTTTTTCTGAAAAATAACTGGCAGCGGTCAGGACTTTCCTTTTCCTGGAATAGGCTATATTCTGAACGTCATAATCGGGATTTTCATAAAGCATCTCCATCTCCTGGCCATTCCGGATATCAAAAATAACAGCAGCTGCCTTGTCGCGACCCAGGTTGGACACAGCATAGACATGCTGGTTATCGAAAGTGAAGAACAACGGACTGAGGGTTTCCTTGAAGCTGGTGGTCAGGACCGGTTTGAACTGGTCCTTTTCGGTTTCGCGGTAAAGGACCTGGGTATTAATACCGTCGACAATGGCTGTTGCGGCGCGCAGTTTACCGTCATGGTCGAAAATCCATTGCTGGATATTGCCGGGGTTTTCGGCCAGCATTTCCATCGAGCCGTCGCGGATATCGAGGCGGTATGGGTCGAAAACCTGCGGGTTGCGCTTGTTCATGCCGATAATGACGAAATCGGGGAATTCGGGCAGGTCATCAATGATCTGCGTACGTACACCATCAAATTCGGTGTAACAAACCGGTTCGCCGGAGCCATCAACATTCACGCCGTAAAGCCGGTAATTCTCATCACCGCCCTGGTCTTTCACATAAAGGATAATATTATCGTTCGGCCAGAAATAACCCATGATGCTCCGGTCGGTTTCACTGGTCAGACGAATCGCCTCATCGGAACCGATCTCCTGTACAAAAATGTTCATACGGTCCTCATAAGGAGCCGTGAAGGAAAAATAGGTTCCTTCCGGTGATATCTGATAAGAGGTCTGATCAGGGTTCCGGAAAAAATCCTCCAGGGGGATCTGCTTTGCTTTCATAATCGCTGGTTGTTGCTGACAACTGGATAACATTAACAATGCAATGACAGGAATTGTTGCCATTGCCCAATAAATAGTTCTTTTCATGATAGGTTGATTTTGATATTCAGGGTCAAAAATAAAATATCAGTGTAAATAAGCACAGGTGAGTTTACCAATGGTCGTATGGAGTTGATGGATTTCAGTTTTGCCGGATGATCTTACCGGTAAATATTGGACCATTATCCCGGCTGACAGCCCGGTACAGGTAATATCCCGCAGGCAAAGCGTTGATTTCAATATTTTCACCATTGGAAACTTCCTGCATCAGGATAATCCTTCCCGAAATATCATAAAGATTGAAATGCAACGGGTTATTACCGGAATAGGATATAGTCAACTTATCCAGGGCTGGATTTGGAAATACCCGGAGACCTTCGGATAATTGAGGTGTACGAATAGCTGTAAACATCTCTGTTTGCAAACCCGTGACAAAATTGTGGTAACCAATGAAATTACTGAGCGACAAAGGACCGAAAAGAACATCGCCGGTGAACCAGCCGGAAAGAACCAAATTGCCATAATTATTCATCGCGATGGCATGGACGCTGGAATATGGACCCGTTATTTGTTCTCCCCAGAGGATATCTCCTGCAGAAGTATAGTTAACGATGAATATTTCACGGGAACCGCAACAAAGCGTATAGGGAATGGTCAGCAGCCCAAACTGAATGGTATCCAGAAAATGACCCGTCACATAAAGGTTATGATGCATATCGACGCTCATTCCGGCGATATGGTCACCGGAGGGGCTGAATCCGTGCCTTGCCCAGGCAAGTTTCCCGTCGGCTTCATATTTCGCCACATAGATATCCTCGTTAAAAGGACCTGCTTCAAAGGTCTTGTTGCCGAAATGAATTGTTTCGCTGAAATTCCCGGAGATATAGAAATCACCATTGGATGCCGCAGCCAGAAGGATGTCGGTGGTTAGATAGGTGCCATTGAGCTGGAAAGCCCAGTTAAGCTGGCCTCCTGCCTGATAGGCGGAAACAAAGTTTCCGACCGGGTTTGTTGTCTGCAGGGTGGTGTCACCGAATGAAATATCAGAATAAAATGATCCGGAGATCAGGATCGTTCCGTCAGGGCCACAATCAACGGACCTTGCCTGGTCGCTGGAAGAACCGCTGGCAGTGGTCACCCACATGAGATCACCATCCGGATTCAGTTTGGCCAGGTAGACATCGGAGCTGCCGTTGGCCATGATGACCGTATCACCGAAAGCAGCCTGGCCATAGAAATGGCCGGTAATGATGATATTATTCTCATGATCAATGGCCAGGTCCGAAGCATAATCAGCCATCATGCCACCCGCCCTGAACGACCATAAGAATTCCCCCTCTGAGTCATATTTGGCCACGAAAATGTCCTGGCTGCCGAAGGAGGTATAAGTATCATTGCCAATCTGGGTCGTCCCGTAAAAATAACCCAGGACTACAAGATTTCCCGCATCGTCAGCCTTTATACGCCGCAGGTAATCTTCATCAACACCGCCCAGGCGGTTCGCAAACAGAATTGAACCGTCGGCATCCAGTTTCACGAGGAAAACGTCAGTTCCTCCTGATGACAGGATGGTCTTGGCTCCAAATTCGGCCATTTCCACAAACTCACCGGCGAAGTAAAAACCACCCATATTATCCGGAGCCAGGTCAGTCTTCGCATCAGTGGTGTTGGGCGGATTGCCGCATTCAGTCACCCATTCAAACGAAGGCTGCTGTCCGTTCGCAATAAGCAATTGAAAAAGAAATATTAAGGGAACAAGTATGAATCGCATAACCGGGAATTTAACATGCAAATATATAGTTTTTAACATTGATTTGTCCATTTTGCTTTTTTTAACATTTTCTTTAGAAAAAAAAGAGAAAATTCTTGTTTATGAACTATTGTTCATTATTTTTGTAATGAACTTCTAAATATTGAGATGTCACCACGACCTGTCAGATCAAGAAAAGTAAGCAATCCGCCGGTAATATCCGGTTTCAGGCCATATGGGGGGAATCGTAAGGAGAAAGGTCAGGTGTTTATACAATACGAGGAATACGAAGCGATCCGGTTGTGTGATTATGAGCAGATGAAGCATCATGAGGCGGCATCAGCCATGGGCGTATCCCGTCCGACCCTTACGCGGATCTATGCCCGGGCACGGCAAAAGATTTCCGGGGCTTTCGTGGAAGGAAAGCAGATCATCATCGAAGGAGGAAAAGTCCATTTCGACAGTGAATGGTATGCCTGTTCTTCCTGTGGCTGTCATTTCAATCATCCCGAAAAACACGAAGTAATACATACATGCCCATTATGCGGCAGCAAACACATTTCAAGAAACATTGAATTAAATGAAAACAGCAATCTGTAGCCAGGGTAACCGGTTAGAAAGTATATTGGACGAGCGGTTCGGCCGCTGCTCTTATTTTGTGATCTATGATCACACCAACGGCGGAATGGAGTTCCTTCCCAACCCGGGCAAGGATGCAGAGGAGGGCGCCGGACCGGCAGCCGTCCAATTTCTCGCTTCCAGGGGGGTAAAAAAAATCGTATCAGGTGAGTTTGGCCTTAAGATAAAACCTTTGCTTGACTCACTGAAGATGCAGATGATCATACTGAAGAATTCCGGTAAAACGGTGCAGCAGGTCATCGATATGTTAAATCATAAAAAATAATTATTATGCCAGGAATGAACGGAACAGGCCCTGAAGGAAAAGGTTCCGGAACGGGACGGGGGCTGGGGCGCTGCAAAAAAGCGCCGGATGAAGAATCATCGGGAAAATTGGGGAAAGGTATGGGCAAACGACGCCGGGAAGGTGGTGGAAAAGGAAAAGGGAAGCGTTTGCGTAGTGGATCCACGGACTAAAAATCTGTCAAATATGAAAAGAAGAATCGCCATTCAAATGATACGCAGCAACCGGAGCAGGATGTATTCCGGGGCTTTCCGGAATGGCAGGATTGTTTACGGGCGCCTGGCTCCCGAAATCGCATATTAGCAGGGAAATCAACAAGATTTGGAATAAAATATCCATCTGAATAGCCTATCTTTGTTGACGGCTTCATTATTCACCTGCTCCAAAACCAACATACTATGATTACCACCATTGTATTGATTCTCATCGGTATTTTGCTGATCATCAACTTATATTTTACGATCACTATCATCAGGAAACCATCCGGAGAAAGCAAATACGACGATCTGAAAGTTCAGATCGGTTACCTGGGTAATGAGCTGGGCCGGATCGATAAGACGACCCGGGACGAGTTTTCCCGGAACCGCGAGGAGATCGGAAAGTCGGTCAAAGAGAACCGCGAAGAACTGGCATCATCCCTGAAATCATTCCAGGAATCTTTTACGAATAATGTCAAAGAATTCAATGAGCTGCAGCGGCAGAAGTTCAATGATATCCAGCTGAAGCAGCAGGAGCTGAACAACCTGACAGAAAGCCGCCTGGAAAAGATCCGCGAGACGATCGAGGGGAGGCTGCGGACACTCCAGGAGGACAACGCCAAAAAGCTGGAGGAGATGCGGGCCACGGTGGATGAAAAGCTGCAAACTACGATCGAAAAGCGCTTCAGCGAATCGTTTAAAATGATCAGCGAGCGGCTGGAGCAGGTGCACAAGGGGCTGGGAGAGATGCAGAACCTGGCCTCCGGCGTGGGGGACCTGAAGAAGGTGCTGACGAATGTGAAAACCCGCGGCACACTAGGCGAAATACAGCTCGGGGCTATCCTTGAACAGATCCTGTCATCCGAGCAATACGTTCAGAATGCCACTGTAAAGCCCGGCAGCAGCGAGCGCATCGAATTTGCCGTGAAGCTGCCCGGCGGCCGGGATAGTAATGACAAGCCCTTATTGCTGCCGATCGACTCGAAGTTTCCCATCGAAGACTACCAGCGGCTGATGGATGCTTACGACAACATGGTGAACACCTCCCCTGCCGAAATTGAGGCCATTTCGAAGCAGTTTGAAAATGCCGTCAGGAAAAATGCAAAGGATATCCGGGACAAATACATCAATCCGCCGCACACGACCGATTTTGCCATCATGTTTGTCCCGACGGAAGGGTTGTATGCCGAAATACTGCGGCGTACCGGCTTATTTGAGTTGTTGCGCCGCGATTTCAACATCACCGTGATCGGCCCGTCGAACCTGGTGGCATTCCTGAGCAGCCTGCAGATGGGTTTCCGTACACTGGCGATAGAGAAGCGTTCCAGCGAGGTCTGGGAGCTGCTCGGGGCGGTAAAGAACGAATTCGGGCTCTTCGGCGATATTCTCGACAAAACGAAGAAAAAGCTCCAGGAAGCCACCAATGTCATCG
>JAHYJL010000082.1 GCA_019429045.1 Bacteroidales bacterium | reverse complement strand
ATAGAGACTTTCAGATTGTTTTTTGAGTTGAACTGCCGCAGAACCTGATGCAATTATCTTGATATTTTCTTTTTGGTCATATATGGTTTTTAACCACAAATCCCATTCATCCGCATGCTGTATTTCGCAAAATTACGAATTAATTATCTTGCCAGCCACTCTTCCGGGTTTAACAGGGTCTTCGACTGCCACACTTCAAAATGGAGTTCCGTTTTCAGGTCTTTCTTATTGGTGAAAACAGTACCAATTGTTTGCTTTGTGGTCACATGTTCGCCGATCTTCACATATACCTGGTCGAGATTGGAATAGACCGTCAGGAATTCCCCGTGCCGGATGATCACCACGTTGTTGTAATTCGGGACGCTCATCACGCGGGTTACCACACCGCTGAAAACGGCACGGGTTTCGGCGCCCGCTTCCGACAAAACATCGATGCCGTTATTTTTCGTTTTGACATTCTTTAACACAGGATGAACATGCTCGCCATAGGTGCTGGAAACGATCCCTTTTTCCACCGGCCATGGCAGTTTTCCACGGTTGCTCATGAAGTCCTCCGACAGTAGCTTCTCTTCCGGTGTCAGGGCATAGAGTCCCGTTTTCGTCAGGGGCGCGCCCATTTTTGCAGCCCGCTCGTTTGCCAGCCGGATCTCTTCAGCGATAATATCCTGGATGGCACTGGTCAGTTTCCGGGCGGCGGCCTCCTTATCTTTCAGCATTTTTTGCAATTCTTTCTCCTTTTTCGACAACGACTGGACCGATTTGTTCTTTTCTTCCCTTTCATTGGTGAGTTGCATCCGCTGGCGTTCTTCGGCTGTCAGGAGCGCAGTTTTCTGATCAACGATCGCCTGTAATTCTTCGGTTTTGATCTCCAGACGCTTCTGCTTGATCTTGATCAGGATCGCCTGGTTTTTCCGGTACTCGTTATAATACTGGAAATATTTCAGCCGCTGATAAGCCTGGTTAAAATCCTCGGCGGCAAAAATGAACAGCAGCCTGTCGTGCAGATTCTTATTCTTATAAGCGTAGTAGATCATTTTGGCATATTCATCTTTCAGGCTGTTCAGGTCCTGGTGGAGAAGCCTGATGCTGTCCTGTGCCGCCATGATCTGTTGCTCGGTCAGGCGGATTTCACGGTCGATGGTATTGATGAGCTGCTCGCGCTGTGTTATCTTCCGGTTCAGGATGACCACCTCGTTGAGCGATGCCTGGCGGGTTTGCCGGGTCTGTTCCAGGAGGCGGTTGGTGTATTCGATCTCCTCTTCCACCTTTTTCTTATCCTGTTCAAGCCGGGCACGGGTTTCCTGTGATTGTCCCGGTGCAGATAAAAACAATCCGGTAATGATGATGAAAAGGGCCCTGATCATGGATTTTTGCTAAAGCCCAAAATTAGGAATAAATCAATAAATCCGTTTGTAATTGTCAGGGATGGTGAAAGGAAAAGTCATCGGCTCATTCAACGAAGGCCTGTTGTAAGTCAGTTTGATATTGGCATTTTGCTCTGCCGTTATGTAAAACCTCAGGGTTGTAGGAAAGTACTGGTTATCCTGGCGAATGAATCCGCTATATTGTGCCTCCAGTTTGCGGTTTTCCTTCATGTATTCTTTCACATCTAATTTAATAATTTTGAACGACTGGGGGTCAAGCCAGATGTTCTGCAGCAGCAAGACCGAACTGCTCCCGGCGGCTTCAAATTCTTTCCTGACCTTCCGTCGTCCGGTGGTGGTCAGGCGGTAATTCCGGCTGTCGACCGCCGCACGGAACGATCCATTCTCAAAATTCTGGAAATCGTTGCCCAGGATCAGCGCCTGCAGGATGTCGAAATCGATATTGATCTGCATAAAGCGGCTGACCAATGCATAATCGCCGGCGAAATACTCTTTGGCCACCCGGTTGACATATTTCACTGAATCGGTGGTAAGCTCGAGGCGAAAAAGCTCGATCCCCAGTGCGGGCGAAACGGACAACCAGATGAGGCTGTCCTTGCGTATCCGGATCTGTCCCTTGAAATCGGAAGAGCTTCTTTTTTCGTAATAGCTGGCATCTATTCTCGCGGAAAACCAGTCGAATGAGAACTCGTTTTCCCTGAGCTTACTGTAGAGGTATTCGGGGCCTTCTTCTTTTATGGGGGCTTTCATGGCCGACCGCATCGATTGGCAGGATGGCAGCAGCATAATCCCCGCCAGCAGGATCAGCAGAGCGGTTGTCCTATTCATAATATTTCTTCTCCCGTACCTTTTTTTCAAGAAATTCAGAACCCTCTCCGGCCTCGATGGCCTTTTCCCAGTATTCCACCGCTCCCTCCTTATCACCCATCTTCCATAGCACATCACCGTAATGCTCGACCACCACGGCGCTTTCCTCACGGAACTGCATTGCTTTCCTGATCCACTCCTCCGCCTCCTTATACCGGCCCAACTGAAAGAGAACCCATCCATACGTATCCAGGTTCGCCCCGTTCTCCGGGTCGAGCTCCACCGCTTTGCGCGCCATTTCTTCGGCTTTCTCCAGGTTTTTCCCGCGCAGCGTAAGATAATAGGCATAGTTGTTCAGCACAATGGAATTGGCAGGGTCGATATTCAGTACTTTTTCATACGCCTCGTCGGAAAGCTGATGCTCATTGAGCTGAAAATAGGTATCGCCAAGGTAACCGTAAAACTGGGTGAGCAGCCGGTCGTTAAAAACTACAAAATTGGTCCCGTTTTTGAAATACCCGGCGGCAGCGGTATAATCTTTCAACTGGTAGCTGGCTGCGCCGGCAAACAAATACAGCAGGGGTTGCTGGGGAAAAAGGTTGATGGCCCTTGTGCTCAAATCGGCCATCGCCTGGTAATCACGCAGTTCCGACTCCACAAAAAGCAGTTGCTCCCAGATCAGATACTTTGTGCTGTCAATGGTCAGTACCTTATGGAAGGCGGCGCGGGCCTCCTCATACCGTTTATCCTGCATCAGTAAATCGGCATAAATGGAATATGCCTTTGGGTCGTTAGGATGTGTCTTTACCAGGGTTTCCGCCAGGGCAAAAGCCTCATCCCTGAAGGTGTCGTAAATCTCATTCACCGAATAATAGGCCAGGAGGATGGTAATCTTGGTATCAATCCCCAGGGAGGGATTGGCAAAACCGGCTTTGAGATATTCGAATGATTTTTCCTTATCGCCCTGCTTCCGGTAATAATCGGAGAGCGACATATTGATGTAGGGATTATCAGGGTCAATGGCCAGGATTTGCTGATAAATTTCTAGGGCCTTATCAAGGGCGCCGGTGTTCATGTATAGCTCGGCCAGCATTTCCATGTAACGGGTTTCATCCGGGTAGGCGGCTGAGAGCTTCTTGATTTCCCCGATGGCCAGGTCAGGCTTGTCCATCATCACATATATTTTCTCCTTCTGAATAGAGATCTCTTCAACAATCCCCAGCTTTTTTTCCAGGAGGTCATAATACTTTATCGCATTCTTAAAATCTCCGGCAAAGATGGAGTTCAGCGCTTGGTCCTGCAGGTACTCGAAATTTTCAGGTTCGGCTGCAATGAGCTGATCGATGATCCTGCCCGCGTCAATATATTTCCCCCTGGCCTGGTAAAGCTGCACCAGCAGCAGTTTGTACCATTTGTTCGATGGGTCGGTCCTCACTGCCTTTTCAGCATAAGGGAGCGCTTCATCGATCTTCCCCTGGTCGGTATAAATGCCGGCCAGTTCAAACATCGCCGCTGCATCGCTGGGATCATAATCCAGAGCCTTCTTATATAGCTCAATAGCCTTGGTGTAATTACCCAGGATCTTCTCTTTTGCAGCCTCGTAATATATTTCCCTGCTTTTAGGGAATGTGCCGGAGTGTTTGATATCAGCCTGTGAGAAGACGGTAAGGCTGTAGGACTGTAAGACTGTAAGAAGAAGGAGGAGGAGGATTGGGCGATATATATTTGATTTTATCATTCAATATTTATATTATGGTTTTCCCGGTTAGCTTACTTCGTCCCGGTATGGCCGAAGCCGCCTGCGCCGCGGGTGGTCTCACGGAGTTCTTCCACCTGGATCCATTCGGCTTTTTCATGGTGGGAGATGATCATCTGGGCGACCCTCTCGCCGTCTTCTATAACAACTTCGTCCTGTGAAAGGTTTATCACGATAAGCTTTATTTCACCGCGATAATCGGCATCGATGGTTCCGGGGGTGTTCACCAGGGAAATTCCCTTTTTCAGGGCCATGCCACTGCGGGGGCGGATCTGCGCCTCAAAACCTTCGGGCAACTCGATGAACAGTCCCGTGGGGATTAACGCCCTCTCCAGTGATTTTAGTGCGACGGGCGCCTCCAGGTTTACCCGCAGGTCCATCCCGGCTGAAGCGTTCGTTTCATACGAGGGCAACGGATGCTTTGAAAGGTTGACGATCTTGATTTTCACTGAGATACTCTTTGCTGATAACGGGCGGCAAAGGTACTAAGTTTCCGGCAGATCTAATCTGGTAATTAATATAAATATCTTCTTTTTATAATAGAAATTAAATAACTATTTCTTGCATTTGTAATAGATACTACCTTTCCACTTAAATTTATTATCTTTGATCCTTATGGGAATAAAATCCAGGATAAGCCGCCCGCTTGCAAAGTATGTTTCCTCCAGCGTTCGAAAGGATGCGATGAATGCCCTGGCTTACCAGGAGAAAGTGTTCAGGCACCTGGTGGAGCGAGGGAGAAGGACCATTTACGGCAAAGCGCGCAGGTTCAGTGAAATCAGGAGTTACAACGATTTCACCAAAAGGGTCCCGGTGATCGGTTACGAGGAGATGCATCCCTTGATCGAACGGATTTCAACGGGAGAAAAAAACATCCTATGGCCAGGTCTGCCCATTTATTTTGCCAAGACATCGGGAACGATTTCGGGCATAAAATACATCCCCATCACCAGGGACTCCATCCCGAATCATACCAGGTCGGCGAGAAATGCCCTGCTATTATATATGGACCGGTCGAAAAACTATTCCTTTGCCGATCACAGCATGATCTTCCTGCAGGGCAGCCCGGTGTTGGAAAAAAAAGGGGTCATCCCGGCCGGCCGGCTGTCAGGCATCGTGGCTCATCATGTACCGGCCTATCTACAGAAAAACCGGGTGCCATCATGGGAAACAAACTGCATCGACGATTGGGAAACCAAAGTAAACACCATTGTCGATGAAACGCTGAAAAAACGCATGTCGCTTATCAGCGGCATCCCCTCCTGGCTGCGGATGTATTTCGAGAAACTGGTGATAAAGGCCGGGAAGCCGGTCGGCGAGATCTTCCCCGATTTTTCCCTCCTCGTTTACGGCGGGTTGAATTATGAGCCATACCGGGCTGCATTTGACAAGCTGATCGGCCGGCCGGTGGATACCATTGAGCTCTATCCCGCTTCGGAAGGTTTTATCGCTTACCAGGACCAGGGCCCGGGCGAAGGGCTGCTGCTCAATGTCAACAGCGGCATTTACTTTGAATTTATCCCTGCAAATAGGGTAAATGATGATGAACCGGAACGCCTTCCCCTGGAGGGTGTCGAAACGGGGAAGGATTATGCGCTGGTCCTCAGCAGCAATGCCGGCCTATGGGCATACAACCTGGGCGATCTGGTACAGTTTGTGTCAACTGATCCCTACCGGCTGGTCGTCAAGGGCCGGGTGACCCAGTTCCTTTCGGCCTTCGGGGAACACGTGATCGCCTCGGAGGTGGAAGGAGCGATGGCGGAGGTATGCAAAGCCACCGGCATCCGTGTCGACGAGTTCACCGTGGCGCCCATGGTCAATCCACCTGCAGGCGGATTGCCCTACCACGAATGGCTGGTGGAATTTGGAACGGGAGGGGGGGCAACGGTTGTAGAGACACAAGATTTTGTGTCCCTACAACCGTTATTGGACCAGGCCATGTGCCGCCGCAATCCGTATTACCGGGACCTGATCGAAGGCAGGGTGCTGGAGCCGCTGCACATCACGCCATTACCCAATGGCACATTCAAAAAATACCTGGAATCGAAAGGGAAACTGGGCGGCCAGAACAAGGTGCCTCGGCTTTCCGATGGCCGTGAGATCGCGGAAGGGTTGAGACAATTTGGTAATTAAATAATTTGGAAATGAGGGTATTCCCGGTTCATTTAATGAAATTCCCGCTTTTAAACTCCTCGAACGCCAGGTTCAGTTCTTCCCTGGTGTTCATTACAATGGGCCCTCCCCAGGCGATGGGCTCATTGAGCGGTTTGCCCGAAATGAACAGCACCCGCAGCGGTTCGCTGCCAGCCGTCAGCTTTACATGGTCACCATCGTCATATAGAATCAATGAAGTATTTTCAACCGGTTCATGTTTTCCATCCCCTGCTGTTCCCTTGCCGCCGATAACATAAACAATGACGGTATACCCGTTCTTCACAGGGTGGAGATATTCGGTTTTTTCAGGAATGATGATATCCAGATATGCAGGGTCGATGACGATATCTCTGACAGGCCCATTTACACCGTTGATTTCACCACAGATGACACGGATTTCAACGCCATTTTCCAACGTCAGTATGGGGATATCAGCCGCTTTCATATCCTGGTAGCGCGGGGTCATCATTTTATGGGAAGCAGGGAGGTTGGCCCAGAGCTGGAAACCGTGCATTCTGCCGTCGGGCCCCGGTTTGGGCATTTCCTGGTGGATGATGCCACTGCCGGCGGTCATCCATTGCACGTCGCCGGCATGGATGATGCCGGCATTGCCCATGCTGTCGCCATGCTCGGCGGATCCTTCCAGCATATAGGTGATCGTTTCGATCCCCCGGTGGGGATGCCACGGGAACCCCTTGAGGTATTTCTCCGGGATATCATTCCGGAAGTCGTCCATCAGCAGGAAAGGATCGAACTGAGGGATTTCATAATATCCGAAGGCACGTTTCAGGTGCACCCCGGCGCCCTCGAGCACCGGTTTGGGGGTGAATATCTTTTTGATGGGACGGATTTTCATATTGTAATGATTAAATGGCTTTCACGAATTTTCCTTCGTAAAGCTTCCCCGAAGCGGCGATAAGCTTCACGCTGTAGACTCCCGGAGACAGGCCCGCTGTTGAGAAGGTCATATCCAGCATATTGCCGGATACATTTATTTCCCTTTGTAACACGGGCTGCCCGAAGCTATTGAATATTTTCAACTGAAAGGTTCCGGGAATGACATTTTCGGCTTTGATGACCAGTTCATCCTCCACCGGGTTCGGGTATAGCGTGAGACGATTGGCAATGGTTTCCGGGATACCGGTACAGTCATGGATGGTCACCGTAAAATCTGCCGATCTCGTCGAACAGCCGTTTGGCGATGTTTCTATCACCCGGATGTTACCTGCCCCAAAATAAGTCCACGACACCATGGCCTGGCTGCTTCCCTGGCCGGTGATGAATGTCCCGCCGGTAACGGTCCACTGGTAGCTGTTGCTGGGATTGCCGGGGGTAGAATAGAAATAAACGGCCCCCAGGCCGGCATTGCATGGGTTTGCATTGCCCGAGACGACCGGATGGGGCGCCATGAGGACACTCACTTCGAGGGCGTCCGACATGGGCCCGGTGCCACATTCGTCGGCTCCCTGCACGCTGATAAATGCTGTACCGGCGAAATCGGCGCTCCAGCTTACCGTCGCGGTGGTTCCCGTGCCGCTGATGGTGCCGGCCCCGGGCGGTGACAAATGCCAGATGTAATAACCGGCATTGGTGGCGCCTCCGGTGGTGTATTCCGTCCCGGTCAATGAATTGCATTGCTGTGTGCTTCCGGTGGGCGGGGCAGATATCTCCGGGCCGGGGACCAGGTACACATCGGTGATGCCGTTCATCTGGAGGCTGCAGTTCTCATCCTGCGCAATAATGGTATAAATCCCCAACAGGGATTGGTAGCCAAAGCTCAGCGGCGATCCCGTGCCGGTCTTGACAATGCTGGTGGTCGCCCCATTGCGGAACAGTTCGTAAGTGACACCCGACTGGGAACCGCTGAGGACAATCTCAAACCCGGGATCGCCTTCACAATAACCTCCATCGGGATCCATATTGAAAACTGCTGGCCCGGGATGCACAACTACTGAATAATTTTCCGAGTAGCTGCTGTAACCGCAGTCATTGACCGCCCTTGCCCTTACCTGCATTTCGCCGGTAAAACTAGTTGATACGGTAAGTTCGACAAGGGTGTCGCTTCCGGTAAAGGCCCCTGCTTCAGCCGGTATTACGCTCCACTCATAGGATTCCGCCCCGGGTACACTGCTAACCTGGTAAACCGCACCAGCCGATCCGGAGCAAACATCAGCAGGCCCTTCAGGTTGTCCGGGCGCCTCCGGGATATCGACTACCGTGATATACCCCGGAATGAACAGTGTGTCGGAATTAATACCATCGGAAATCGCCAGTTGCACATCGTATGTACCCACCTGGTTATATGTTACCATAGGATTTTGCTGGGTGGAGGCAGGCGGGTCGCCCCCCTGGAAAGTCCATGACCAGGAAATGATGACGCCGGTCGACTGGTCCGAGAAGTTCACCGCACTGCCGGCGCAGGGCAGTACACTCGAAACTGAAAACATGGCGGAGAGCGCCTGCGCGGCGAACTCAAAGGAGGCGATCTTCGTCATCCGGCTCCCGCCATACTGGGAGCTGAACCAGAAGGTGTGATCGTTGTCGGGATCGACACAAAGATCGGCATAGTCGCCCCAGCGGTTGGCGCCGGTCTGCGAATTGGTGCCGGTGTGAATGATGGTTTCGGCGATATCGAGCACCCCTTCACCGGCGGTATATGCTGCTGCCGACTGACCGGTGAACCGCAGGCCGGGATATTCAGTGGCGCTGGAGATGGAGTAGGCCAGCCCGATCTCGCTGCTGCCGTTCAGGGAAATGCTGCCCATCCAGCGGTGGTGTTCATCCGGGCCGTAGGTGCCCGTTTGCCGGACCGTCCATGCTCCCCCGGTCCGACGCAGCTCGTACCAGCGGATGCCGGCATGGTTGGTGGCATCCAGGTCAACGGTATGGCAGCAGACAATGGTTTCATAGGCGCCGAAATTTCTGTATTGCGGGCGGTTCATGATTACCATCGGTATGGCGTCGAGCCGCTGGGAGGTGCCCGGCTGGCGGATATTGTTCCAGTTGGGGCCGAAGTTGGAGTCGAAAGGAGGCACGTTGATCTGCTGCACCCTGTTGAAAGTCGAGTTGGCCGTATTGGTCCAGTCCACGCTCAGTTCATAGACCCAGAGCTGGTCGCTGCCGCCGGCAATGGCGTCGTCGTTGATGGTGATAAACAGGCCTGGTGATCCCGCCGGAGCAGCAGCGCCGTCATTATCCAGGGGAGGCACGCACATAAACCCGTCGACGGTCGTGGGGCGCCAGGGATTGTCGAACCCCACCATCTGCGCCGTGCCGCCAACGAGCATCTGGTCGCGCTCGAAAACATAAATATCCTTCCCCGAAGGGTTGTTGGTCCCCATATAATAACCATCCGGCCAGATGCCGAACTTAGGATAATCGGGCACATCGTCCACATCGAAGGAGTATTTGTGCCAGCTGCCGGTCGGGTCATTGGTTTGTGAGACAGCCACCAGCATTCGGTCATTTGGGCCGCAGATGGAAAACTCCACCGCCAGCCACCTTTGCGCCATTTCATCGTACAGGATCAGCGGGTCGCCGTCGTTGCAGTTCGCCCCTGTCACACCGCTGAACAACTGGTTCATATTGGTCGGCCCCGCCGCGATAGCGCCGGATTCTTTGTGGTAAACGGCATAGACCGTGTTGATGGACTGCATGTAATAGAGCGGGCCGGCGGCGCCGTTGGCATCTGGAGGGAAATAGGGAGAGGTCTGGCCGTTGAAATTCATGATGATCCCGCCGTCGGCAACAGTGGCCCCCATCTCTTTCTGCCAGACCGGGTCGGGGCCCGTGGGAAGGGCCGTTTCTGCGAAGGGATAGTGGCGCTCGCGCAGTTTCGGGTTGAGCAATTTTCTTTCCGCCTTTTCGACCATGATCTGCCACTCTTCTTCGGTCACCGGCGGGATATCGCGCAGCGGAAGCGTCAGCCCGTGATAGGTGCCAATGCCCGTCATGACCGGTTTGACAGGGGTATCCTGGGCCATGGACGTGAGATAAAAATTCAGAAGGAAAAATAATCCTAAGAATACGGAAGAAAATACTCTTTTTAGTGTGAATAAATTCATATTCTTTAACAAACGAGTTTTGTTCATGCCATTAAATCTTTCACCGATGAGACCTGCTTATAAACTATTTCCGTAATTTCTTTGAAGTGTTCTTTGCCACATTTGATTTTCTGCTTTTCACTTTTCAATAATTCCTGTCCTGCGCTTTTCGTTTCTGCAACAAAGTAAATCTTCTTCTCGCCTTTAAAAACAACTGCCCAATCAGGGTTATAGTTACCTATGGGTGTCGGTATTTTAAACCACCCGGGAAGTTTGAAATAGAATTCAATATTTTCACTGGATTCACAGTCCTTTGCGAATTGATTTTCTAAGCCGCTGTCAAGCGGCATGTAGTTTTCATATATAGTCTTTTCCGGCTCATTAACCAGATGAGTGAAATTGTCCAAATAGATCTCAAAATCTTTATCATCAAACAAAGTCATCTCGTATGTAATGTCTCCGATTCTTTCATACCTGATTCCATCAATCATCAAGTCATATAAAACGCCTTTAATAGCATTGGCGGCATTGTCCATGAATAGTTGAGGATTTATAAGCACTTCACTTATTCGACCGGACTTTTTCAGGATTTGTAAGATTGTATTCCGTGTTAATTCCGTTTTACTTTGAATGTATGCCAGAATATCCGGTATTTCATGCCGATAACCGGTATCATATCCGAAATCGTTTCTGACACTATCACTTAAGAGCTGTCCCGTTACTCCATCATCAGTTATCAATACTTTTTGCTTGGTACTTCTGACGGTCGGTTTGATTGTTTCGGGAATATCTCTTAAGGCTTTGCCTGCAAGAGCAATCAAGTCGCCTGTTTGATATGAAACGCTGTATTTTGTTTTATGGCGTATTTTCTCCCATATCTGTAAAAATTTCGGATCGGCTTCAAATCCTTTTCTGTAATTTATTTTCGTCCGTTCCGATTTGTTCTTGATGCGATTTTCAAATTTCACCCCACAATCTTCTTCAATTTCTTTTTGCAAGGCTTTGGCAAAATCTTCGTATCGCTCATTGGCAATAACGGTCAGTTTGTTGGTATTCCGATCGTGAATCCTTTGTCCTTCCTGATTGACACATAAACGTAAACCCCTTCCGATTTCCTGTCTTTTCTTAATCTCCGATTTCGTTTCATTCAAGGTGCATATCTGAAACACATTCGGGTTATCCCAACCCTCACGAAGTGCGCTATGGCTGAAAATAAACCGCAACGGTGTACTGATGTCCAACAGTTTTTCCTTTTCCTGCATGATGAGTTTGTAAGTATCATCATCTGCCTGCGTTTCGCCTCCTGTATCTTTTAATCTCCCTTTATTGTCCTGTGAAAAATATCCGTTATGTATTTCCTCGACGGAATATGGAATTAAACCTGAAAAAGCCGGTTTGCCAATTTCCTTTTGATAGATTTCTTCAAACCATTGAGCAAATTTCCCTTTCACAGGATTTCCACCTGCATCGTACTCCCTATAGTTTTTCACTCTGTCAATGAAGAATAAGGACAACACTTTAAGGCCTTTTGGTTTGTAGAACTTTTCCTTTTTCAAGTGTTCCTCCACTGTTTTCTGCATCATATAACGCAGCACTTCGTCGTTTAAGCCTCCCTGGGTTTCGCCAACCGCGAGCATTTGACCATTCGATAAGGAAACGACCCGGTTGCTCAGATCTATTTCAGTTACTTTCAGGTCCTGATAAACATCCCTTTCTCCGGAAAGCTTGTACAAATCATATTTATCTCTGTCAACCGTGACTGATTTTCTTACTACTCCTTTCGGAGTATTCACATCAATTTTCAGTTTGGCGATAATTTTATTTTTTCCGCTCGATTGGATTTTTTCAACCTGAACAAAGGCATCATTCATTGCATGTTCACTCACTACCGAATCCACTTCAATTTGCTTGACCAATCCCAGATCATACGCTTTTACAGGGTTGAGCGAATACAACAGGTTGTAAAGGTTTGTATGTGTTGCCGAATAGCGGAGCGTGCAAAGGGGATTCAGATTTTCAACGGCTTTTTTACGGATTTCCGTCTCCATGTTCTGAGGTTCGTCTACAATCACAATAGGACGGGTACTTTGAATGAATTCAATCGGTTTCTTACCTGTCAGTTTATCATTTGGTTTATTGATGATATTTTCATCTTTGGCAAAAGCATCAATATTGATAATCAGGATTTGAATGGAGTTGGCAGAAGCAAAGCCCCTCAAATGAGAAACTTTCCGGCTGTCATAAACATCAAAACTGATGGCCGCCTTATCGTAAAGAGATTGAAAATGCTCATGGGTGATTTGCAGGTTTTTCAGCACACCTTCCCGAATAGCGATCGAAGGAACAACAATGACAAACTTTTTAAATCCGTATAGTTTGTTGAGTTCATAGATGGTTCGCAGGTATACATAAGTCTTTCCCGTTCCCGTTTCCATCTCAACGGAAAAGTTCAGGCCCTGCAATTCATTCACAACTTCCTTGATTTCATTTCTGCCTTGAATGGATTTTACATTTGAGAGGATCTGTTCCTCCGGTAAAGTCAGCCGGTTACCCAGACCGTTCTCCGAAAGCAACGCACCCGGGGTGGATACGGAAAATTCAAAATCACCGCCTTGCAATGCCTGCCCTTCGAATATATCGGTGATTGCTTTGATGGCATCAATCTGGTATTCCTGGTTGCTATCGAAGTGGAGTTTCATTTAATTGCAGGTCTTTTAATGATCACAACTACACGTTCGTTTTCTGTTTCATTTTTTAAATCAAAATCAGGATATGCATTAAGGGCTCTCAAAATTCCGCTGCCGGCACCACGGTATTGCATTAAATAAGGAGCAAATGATGCTATAATACTGTTCCGGGTTCTTCTGATGCCTTTTTTAGCCTGTTCTTCCGTAAGATTATTTGGCAAGCGACCTGGACTTATTATTTCAATTCTGTTATCAAATACATAAATTTTTATTGAGTCATTTATGAAATAATCTCTGTGAATAAG
>JAHYJL010000081.1 GCA_019429045.1 Bacteroidales bacterium | reverse complement strand
CTGTGGTGGAATGTTCGAGATCGCCGGCGTGATCTGGCGCACCACTGACGGCGGGGAAAGCTGGCAGGCCATCGACCCTTTCTATGCCCCGGCCGACGAAGTGCACGAACTGCACCTGTATGATTCGCTGAATGTCATCGGCGCCGGCGGCGATCCCGATTTCGGATACGGTGTGGCTTTCATCCGGACCGATGACGGCGGGCTGACATGGGATTACGAAGAGATCGGACTGCAGGGCAATGCCTATGACCTGGATTTCAGGACGCCCATGGAAGCCTGGGCCCCCCTTGGTCAGAAAAGAAAACTGATCTACAGCCTCGATGGGGGAGATACCTGGACGGAAATCGACACCCCCGGATCAACAGCCATCTTCGATATGACGTTCCCCGACTCCCTCCACGGTTTCGCCTGCGGAATGGACGGCGCCATCCTGAAATATACCCCTCCGTATTACGTTTCGGTCAACGAGCTAATGCCTACGGCAGAGAACCATATTATCCTGCATCAGAATTATCCTAATCCATTTCGGGGAAAAACTATCATAGAGTTCAGAGTTTTGAGTTCTGGGTTCAGAGTTTTGAGTTCTGAGTTCCAAATTAACATCGACACATCGATACATCGACACATCGAAACATCGACCAAACGTCCTATCGCCCAATTAGCTGTTTACAGCCTCTACGGCCAGCACATTTCCACGCTGCTCCACCAGCCACTCACCCCGGGCGAGTATCAGGTAGAATTCAACGCCGCCGGCCTTCCGGCAGGGATATACTTTTACAGGCTGACTGTTACCGGGACGGATGATCGGTTATTGCATTCCCAAACCCGGAAAATGGTTGTTAAACCATAATACCTTACAATGGTCCCGGCCTTTTTCCCATATTTCACTTCTTCCAACAGGTCGATTTCGAACCACCGCCGAAAAAGAACATCACCCCCAGGATGAATCCCAGGTTGTATAGCTTCCCGACATTGTTGACCTCGTAAATAGTCACATTGTCGTCGAAAAGGCTGATAATGAAAGTTACCAGTGAGATGAACCCGTGCCACAGCCCCATCCAGAAATTGGCGGGAGCAGCGTCGAATTTTTCATTTCCCGGAGCGCAGGAGGAAAGCACCAGGAGGATCAGGACGAAAAGAAGGATTGGCTTGAATTTGTCGGTTGATTTCATGGTTTATCGGATATTAGTTGAAAGAATAGTCAAATTTATAGCAAAAGTTTGGTTTACAGGAGGTGGTTTGTAAGATTGTTATAATAATTGTTATGAAATAAAAACTGTTACCATTTTGGGAAATTTGTTTATCTTTGTAGAAAAAAATATGAGGGTTGTTGCAAAGGGGGTGCTTAGGGAATTTTGGAAAGTACACCAGGACTGTGAACAGCAATTAAAAGCCTGGTATAACGAAGCGGAAAAAGCTGACTGGAAATCTCCGGAAGAATTAAAGCGGTTATATCCAAAAATCAGTTTCTTAAAAGCAAACCGGGCAATTTTCAATATTAAAGGAAACAAATATCGTTTAATCGTAAAGATAAATTATGATTATGGTATTGTCTGGATAAGATTTATCGGGACACATGAAGAATATGTTAGAATAAATGCTGAAAATATTTAAGATGAAGAATAAAATCATTAAAACAAAGAAAGAATACGAAAAAGCCCTTAACAGGCTTGAGCAAATATTCAATGCCAGGCCAGGAACGGCTGAAGGTGATGAACTGGAATTTTTATCGTTATTGTTAGATAATTACGAAAAAGAGCATTTCCCTATCGATCTGCCAGATCCTATCGAAGCGATTAAATTTCGAATGGAACAAATGGGATATAAGTCAAGTGATCTAGCCAGGGTTCTTGGATTTCGAAGCAGAGTGTCGGAAGTGCTGAACCGAAAGAGGAAATTATCATTATCCATGATCCGGCGTTTAAACAAGGATCTTCATATTCCCACGGATGTTCTGATCCAGGAATATTAGCATTATAGAAATTCAACAGACATTTTCTTATACAGGGAATGACTTTACAACACTAACAGCTTGACATAACCAATCATCTCCCCTACCTGCAACACGCAAATGAATAACCCTGTTCCCCGAAACCCGGTCCGCCAGCTGGCGGACGAAACACGAAACACGGAACCCGAAACACGAAACCCGGAACCCGAAACCCGGAACTCTATCTTGTATTCCCCCGGCGATGCCACCTCATCTACCGGCACCGCCACGCAATTCCCCATCAGGTCGTAAATTTTAAGGGAAACGTGCGCCCTTTCCGGCACAAAATATTCAATAGTACACCGATCCCGGAATGGGTTCGGATATGCCCTGACTAACGACTGACGACTATCGACTGACAACTCCTCCTCCACCGAATTCAGCGAGGCAATATCCACCGGCGCCGTCCAGATCTGATAAATGCCGGTAGAGTTATCCATCCAGACCGGCCAGAGTTTGGTGCCGGTAGATGTAATGTCGATGTTGTCGCCCTGGTATCCCTGGCCGAGGCCGCCAATGGGAGCGGGTTTGAAGTTGTGATCGCTGATCTCGTATTCGGCCCAGTTGTCGCCGCCGTCGGTGCTGCGGGCCAGGAAAACGCCCGTGGAATCGCTCGTGGTGTTGCGGTCGTCGTAAAAGAGTATGTTAACGGCGCCGGTATTGTCGACGTCAATGCCCGGGAAATACTGCGTGGCGCCGCTGTTTGCCACATCCTGGTTCACCCGGATCGGGCCGGACCAGCTTTGACCGCCATCGGCGGAGCGGTGCAGGATGATGTCGGGATCGTTTCCGGCCGGGGCCAGGTCCTTCTGGCCGGTTACGATGTAAATCCAGCCGCGCCGGGGGCCTTCCGTATTATCCACCGCGATGTTGGGCAGGCCGTTCACACGGATGTTTCCTTTGTCCGGCAATACCCCGGTGATGCCGTTCACGGGAAAAGCGTTCTCGGTCACGTTCCAGCCTTGTCCGCCATCAACAGTCCGTGCAAATCCAACGTAAATCTCTTTGAAAGGCGACACCTCAGTCACCCCGGCCCAGCAAACGTAAATTTCCCCGTTAGGTCCGGTGGCAATGGCCCCTCCCCCGCTCCGGTTCGGGGGGTTGTTGATCTGCTGTGGGGCGCTCCAGCTTTGGGTGCCATCGTCGGTATAAGCCACCATCAGCGGGTAAGGGGGTGCGAACTTCACCCAGGCGGCATAGGTGCGGCCGTAGTAAGGACTGGAAGGGACAGCATCGGTGGTAACGGTGGCCCGCTCCAGGTCGTCGGTGGAAATGACCTTCTGCGCCGACCAGGTCAGCCCGTTGTCGTTGGAGAAATGAGAGAAAAGCCCTACAAAAGGGGTCCGTCCGATGCGGGTCAGGATAAAGGTGCCGTTTTTGTCGATGACAATGCCCGGGTCGCCGCCGTGGAACTGGATGGGATCGCCCTTGCAGCTGTCGCTGCCGTACCAGCTTTGCCCGCCGTCGGTCGTCACGTATATGCCCTCGCTGACAAAGAAGGGGATGAAGGAAAGCGTGTTGCAGGAGGCAAAGAGAATGTCCTGGTCAACCGGCGATTTGGTGATGAAGACCTCGGTCTGGTTGACATTGGAGGGGTATATGCGATAGTTGCTGCTGAAGGAAAGGTATGAATGCTGGGTAAAACCATCTCTAAGTAAGATTAGCAAAACAATATTCAGGATTATCCATCTCATTCAGGCAAAAATAAGCTTACTTTTTTATATCTCTCGCAGATGGCGCTGATATTAAACGCAGATTTACGCAAATATAGATCTGCGAATTTATCTGCGAAAATCAGCGAGAAACTGATTAAAAAGAATATCCCACGTTTAAAGATATAAAATAATTTCGTGGGGCGCCGGCTTCGTAAAAACGCTTGTTGGCCGAGTTGGTGTTGGTAAATCCCACATACATCTCATCGAAAATATTCTCCACCCCGCCCGACAACATGACGTTGAATTTTCCGAATCGCATATCCAGCCCCAGGGTACCGTTTACCAGGTTATAACCATCGGTTTTATCGGTATTGGCATCGTCCACCCATAGCCCGCTGATCCCCATTGAGCTTAGCCTGGCAAACCCGCTGATCTTTTCCCGGTAAAGCTTATGGGCGTAAGAAAGCGCCAGGTAAAGGTTGCTTTTGGGAACGCTTGGGACGATATTTCCACCGTAATCCTGCTCCGATTCTACGAAATTTCCCAGGGAATCAATCTCAATGGCCAGGGCTTCGTAAGTTTTGTAGGTGAAATCAGAATAGGTCCAGGAAAGCGTGAAATGCAGGTTACGGACGATCTCTGTCTGTGTACCTATTTCAATTCCCATCCGCCGTGTTTCGGCAGCGTTACGGTAAAAGACATCTCCCAATACTTCGTAGGGGACGATCTCGTTTCTCAGGTCGATATGAAAAAGGGTAGCCTCAAACAGTATCCTCCGGAAAACTTCGTCCTCCGCGTGGACCCGGTTGCCTTTGATGCCCGCCTCGAAACTCCGCGATTGCTGCGGTTCAATGGTCTGGTTATAAAGAAAATCGGGAATCGGACTTTCCATTTCGTTGTTTGCCGGGCTGTCGAAGCTGAAACCATAAGAAGTGTATAGGGCCAGCCAGGGCTTCAGTTTGTAATTGAATGCCAGTTTGGGAGTGAAGGCATCGAATACCCGCCGGTCGTCACGGGTGGGAAGGGTTTCTTCGATCTTATGATACAGCACATGATCATATCTGCCGGTAAACAACACAAAGAGTTTATCCTTCAGGATCTCGAAATTGTCTGAAAAATAGAAGCCTGCATTGTTGATGTCTTCGTCCACCAGTTGCAGGATCTGGTCGCCTTTCATGCCGTTGATATTCTGATAATATTCGATCCGGGCCGGCTGCGCAAACAGGTCGCCACCGAAGGAAAACTCATTCACCCTGTTGAGTATCCTGCCGGTATTGACATACCGGGCTGAAAGACCGTATACGTTACGGCTGATGATACGGTAATCCCTGGCGGTCCGTTCAAAATATTTGATCGCACCATATGTGGTGATCTCGATCTCGTTGTTGCGGGCGCTGCCGAACCGGCTGTTGAACCGCAGTCCCAGCCTGCCTTTGGTCGTGATCCTTTTATCATCCCGGTCGATCGAACGCTGGTCGGCCTGCCAGGGGTTCTCCTCGAATTCAGCTTTTGTCAGCGAACCCGGCAGCCGGATCGACCCATCCACGAAATAGCCCAGGATCTTCAGGCTGGTGAAATCAGAAGGCTTCGTTTCCACCACCATGTTGAAGATATGCCAGTACTCCGTGTTATGATCCCGGTAGCCATCGTAGTTCTGGTAGCTGTATGTTGTCAGCAGGCCGTAGTCGTCGGTCCTGACGGCCGCTTTGAAACCATTTCTCCGGAGGCCGAAGGAGCCGAACTGGTTATGCTGAATGACAGAAGAACGGTGGAAATCGATGTCGTTGATAAAATTGGCCACACCGCCCGGGGCGTTGGTGTAAAGTGAAGAGGCGTTTCCCTTGACGATCTCGATCCGGCCGATGGAATTGAAATCGATCGCTTCGATGCGGGTCTGGCCGTCGGGTTCTGACTCCGGGATATCATCGAGCAGTATCCTGATACCCCTGATCCCGGAATTGGACCGGCTGCCGAATCCACGGATCGAAAAGCGGACATCGTGGTTGCCGTATCGCGATTGGAGGAAGAGTCCCGGCACGGCCGGCAGCACGTCGCTCGCACCGACTTTCCGGTTGTAACGGTAATCCATGTAATTCAGCCGGACAACAGAGTAAGGAATGTCGATAATCTTTTTAGAAACACGTGTGGCCGTGATGACCACCTCGTCCAGCTCATTGTAAGCTGTTGTGTCGATGGTTGAGATAAAGATTGTGTCAGGAACTGGGGTTTGTTGGGCGCTAACTTCAGAGAAACCTGCAAATATGGAAAGAAGCAGGAAAATATTCAGGAATGGTGTCTTAAATAGTTTCATAGGCTGGTACATATGTAAAATCTTTTAAGTCCCTGGTTAACGAACTATTTATATTCTTCCCAGCTGATAATCCCTATATCTTCCAGATCCACCTTGCAGACTGAATAGATAAAGGCACTGGCCAGCCTGGCATTGGTAATCAGCGGTATATTAAGGTCGACAGCGGTGCGGCGGATGCGATAATCATTGTCAAGCTCACCTTTGCTAAGATCTTTTGGAATATTTATTACCAGGTCGATTTTTTTATTCTGCAGATAATCAAGAACATCAGGCGACCGGTTATCTCCCGGCCAATGAAGCATCTCAGAGATTACCCCGTTCTTGTTGAAGAAATCGTGCGTCCCGCCAGTGGCATAAATAGTCAGCCCCTTCTCCTGCAGCATCCTGGCGCTGTTAAGCAGCTCTATTTTCGAACGGGTAGGCCCGCTGGAGAAGAGGACTGCTTTGGAAGGTATTGTATAACCTACAGAAAGCATTGCCTTCAAAATAGCCTCATAGTAATTGTCACCGATACATCCCACTTCCCCGGTGGATACCATCTCTACTCCCAGGACAGGATCAGCTTTCTGCAAGCGAGTGAAAGAGAATTGCGAGGCCTTGACTCCAACGTAATCCAGATCGAAAAGAGATTTATCGGGGCTATTTATAGGCCTGCCGAGCATGATACGGGTTGCGATATTGATAAAATTAGTCTTCAGCACTTTGGAAATGAACGGAAAACTCCTGGAAGCGCGAAGATTGCATTCAATGACCATCACATCATTATCCTTGGCCAGGAACTGAATATTAAACGGGCCGGAGATTTTCAGGTATTCGGCGATAAGCCTGGAAATTCTTTTAATTCTCCTGACAGTTTCCACATAGATCTTTTGCGGCGGGAAAAGCATGGTCGCATCCCCGGAATGTACTCCGGCAAATTCGACATGCTCGGAAATGGCATAGCAGATGATCTCTCCATCCCTGGCCACGGCATCCATCTCGATTTCTTTTGAATCTTCGATGAATTTCGATACCACAACCGGATGCTGCTTTGAAACCAAAACGGCCATTTCCAGGAAGTGTTCCAGCTCGCTGCGGTTTGAAACGATATTCATCGCCGCGCCGGAAAGCACGTAGGAAGGCCGGACAATCACCGGGAAACCGACTTCTTCCGTAAAATGATATATGTCCTCCAGGGCAGTGAGCTCTTTCCATCGGGGCTGGTCAATTCCCAGTTTGTCGAGCATGGCCGAGAACTTATGCCTGTTTTCAGCAGTGTCAATGGAAATAGGGGAGGTGCCCAGAATTTTCACTTTCTGCTCATGAAGCCTCATCGACAGGGTATTGGGAATCTGACCCCCTGTCGAAACGATCACCCCCATCGGGCTTTCCAGCTCAATAATATCCATCACCCTTTCAAATGAAAGTTCCTCAAAATAAAGCCGGTCACACATATCATAATCAGTGCTGACAGTTTCCGGATTATAATTGATCATGATGGAATGATATCCTTCTTCTTTTATTGCATCCAGTGCATTCACCCCGCACCAGTCGAACTCCACGCTGCTTCCGATCCGGTAAGCGCCGGAACCAAGCACGATCACACTTTCATTTTTATCCTGCTGAAAATCAAGATCATGTTCATCACCGTTATAAGTGAGATATAGATAATTGGTCTGGGCCGGGTATTCAGCAGCCAGGGTATCGATCTGCTTCACAAAAGGAACGATTCCTCTGTTTTTGCGATAACTTCGGACATGAAGCAAATCTTCCGTAATCCTGCTCCGGTCGCTCTTGATAACAAAACGGGCAATCTGAAAATCTGAAAAGCCCAGCTGTTTCGCCCTGAGGAGAAGATGATCGGGTAATTCCTCAGGGGAATTGAATGACATCAGCTCCGTCCTGAGGTCGAAAATGTTCTTCAGCTTTTCAAGGAACCATCGGTCGATACTTGTCAGTGAAAAGATCTGGTCGATGCTATAACCCTTGTAGAGTGCCATGGCAATCACAAAGATGCGCATGTCGGTAGGTACGGCGAGTTCTTTTTCGATAATAATGTCTTCGATGTCTTTATTTCCAACAAAACCGTGCATTCCCTGGCCGATCATCCGGAGACCTTTCTGGATGGCCTCCTCAAAAGTCCGGCCGATTGCCATCACTTCTCCGACGCTTTTCATACTGCTGCCAATTTCCCGTGAAACGCCGTGGAATTTTTCAAGGTCCCAGCGGGGAATTTTGCACACGACATAATCGAGCGCGGGTTCGAAAAATGCTGATGTAACGCGTGTTACCGAGTTCTTCAATTCAAAAAGCCCATAACCCAGTGCCAGCTTAGCTGCCACGAAGGCAAGCGGGTAACCTGTGGCCTTTGATGCAAGCGCGCTGGACCTCGACAATCTTGCATTAACTTCAATGACGCGATAATCTTCAGAATTGGGGTCCAGAGCATATTGTACGTTACATTCCCCAACAATACCGATATGACGGATGATACGGATAGAAAGTTCCCTGAGTTTATGATATTCACGGTTGGTGAGCGTCTGCGAAGGCGCAACTACGATACTTTCCCCTGTGTGGATGCCCAGCGGATCGAAATTCTCCATGTTGCATACAGTGATACAGTTATCATAAGCATCCCTGACAACCTCATATTCTACCTCCTTCCAGCCTTTTAGCGACTCTTCCACCAGCACCTGTCCGGAGTATGCAAAAGACTTCCGTGTAAGTATTTTGATCTCTTCTTCATTGGAAGAAAAGCCGCTGCCTAGGCCACCCAACGCATATGCAGACCTGACAATGACAGGGTAACCGAGGGTCCGTGCAGCGCCTGCTGCTTCTTCAGGACTGCTCACCGCCATACTTCGGGGTGTTTTCACTTCAATTTCAGCCAGTTTCCGGACAAAAAGCTCCCGGTCCTCCGTATTGATGATTGCCTGCACCGGTGTTCCCAGGACATCGATTTTATATTTCTGCAGAACTCCGGTTTTATAGAGGGTGATACCGCAATTCAGGGCAGTCTGTCCTCCAAAAGCAAGCAGTATACCATCAGGCCGTTCTTTTTCAATAACTTTCTCCACGAAAAAGGGAGTAACCGGCAGGAAGTATATTTTATCCGCCATCCCTTCTGAAGTTTGCACAGTGGCAATATTCGGATTGATCAGTACAGTGAAGATGTTCTCTTCGCGGAGGGCTTTCAGTGCCTGGGTTCCTGAATAGTCAAATTCTCCGGCTTCGCCGATCTTTAGTGCGCCGGAGCCCAGAAGTAATACTTTCTTAACCTCTTTTTTCATTACCGGGTTTTTTGTTTGACCATGTCCAAAAAATCATCAAACAAGAACTCGGTATCGACCGGCCCGGCAGAGGCTTCGGGATGAAACTGAACTGAAAGAAAAGGTTTGTACTTGTGCCTGATCCCTTCACAGGTGTTATCATTCAGGTTGACGAAAAAAGATGTCCAATCTGCTGGTAAAGTATCCGGATTCACGGCATACCCATGATTCTGTGAAGTAATGAAACAACGATTTGTCCCGGTCATCAATACAGGTTGATTTTGACTCCGGTGGCCGTATTTGAGCTTGTAGGTGTCAGCTCCTGCTGCCAGGGCCATGATCTGGGAGCCAAGGCAGATACCGAACGTAGGGGTATCACCCTGAATTATTTTCCGGGTTGTATCGATAGTTTCCCGGCACATTTTGGGATCACCAGGCCCATTCGAAAGCACAATCCCATCGAAATCAGCTGGATCGAACCGGAAATCCCAGGGAACCCGGTAAACAGTCGTTCCTCTTTTCACCAGGCATCGTATGATGTTGTTTTTAGCTCCAAAATCGATAAGCAGGATACGAATCCGTCCATCACCATATATTTGTCTGTTATTAATCGATACCTGGCTGACAATATTATCCTTATTGGGGTCATAGAACGCTATGTCCCTATCGATGATGATCTTACCCAACATCGTACCTTTTTCCCTGATAATCCGGGTAAGTTTCCTTGTATCCACGCCACAGACTCCCGGGATATTATGTTCGGTAAGCCAGTCGGAAAGGCTTTTTGCTGCATTCCAATGGCTGTATTTAGAAGAGTAATCTGAAATGATCAGCCCGCTGATTTGCACCTTGCCTGACTCAAAAGGGCTAAATAGGCCTGATTCAACCGGCACTTCAGGGACACCATAATTACCGATAAGGGGATAAGTGGCCACCAGTATCTGACCTTTGTAAGAAGGATCTGTAAGGTTTTCAGGGTAACCTGTCATTGAGGTGTTAAAGACTACTTCACCAGCGGCAGAGTCAGTTCCGCCGAAAGAAAAGCCATTAAATTCATGGCCGTCTTCAAGGAGGATTTTCACATTCTTTCTGTGAGTCATTCAGGTTATAATGACGCAAAACTGCCTGATTTCTTTCGTGGAGTATACCGGAGTCGAACCGGTGACCTCTACAATGCGAATGTAGCGCTCTAGCCAGCTGAGCTAATACCCCGAAGCGGGTGTGGGTTTGGGTGTGCAAGTGAAGTGTGGGTGTGAAAGTGAAGCGTAAAAGGGCAAAGTTAATATTTTATCATGTTTAGAATCAATTTAAATACTAAATTTGCTTGCCGAAAAATTTGCGTTATGACCAGGATGATTTCCCCGGCTGATATCATAAAATCCCGCGTCCTGGTTCTTGACGGTGCCATGGGTACCATGATCCAGCGGTACCGGCTTTCAGAGGCCAGTTATCGCGGGGAACTTTTCAAAGACCATTTCTGCGACGTCAAAGGTAATAACGACCTTTTATCGCTCACCCGGCCCGAGATCATCCGGGAAATCCATCTTGCTTATCTGAAGGCCGGCGCCGATATCATCGAAACCAACACCTTCAATGCCAATGCCATATCCCAGGCCGACTACGGGATGGAGTCCCTGGTATACGAAATAAACAAGGTATCTGCCAGGATCGCCAGGGAGTGTACCGAAGAATTCACTTTAACAGACCCCATTAAGCCAAGGTTTGTCGCCGGCGCAATGGGCCCGACCAATAAAACAGCCTCAATGTCGCCTGATGTGAACGACTCTGGCTACCGGGCCGTTACTTTCGATGATCTTTACAAAGCCTATTACGAACAGGCCAGGGGATTGCTCGATGGCGGCGCCGATATCTTGCTGGTGGAAACAGTCTTCGACACCCTCAATGCCAAGGCGGCATTGTATGCCATACAGGACTTGCTGGAGGAGCGGGGCATAAAAGTCCCGGTCATGCTATCGGGTACTATTACCGATCTTAGCGGCCGGACGCTGTCAGGGCAGACGGTGGAGGCTTTTCTGCATTCTGTATCACACTTTGATCTGTTCAGCATCGGTTTTAACTGCGCCCTGGGCGCGGAGGATCTGCGCCCGCATATTGAAGAACTGGCCCGCAAGGCGCCCTTTTATACCAGCGTCTACCCCAACGCCGGCCTGCCAAACCAGTTCGGCGGGTACGACGATACACCGGAACAAATGGCAGCGGTGCTCCATGAGTTCCTCGAAAACCGCCTGGTAAATATCATCGGCGGTTGTTGCGGTACCACACCGGAGCATATCCGGGCATTTGCAGAGATTGCCCGGGATGCCCCTGTCAGACAGGTGCCAGCGATCACTCCCAGCCTCAGGCTGAGCGGACTGGAGCCGCTGATTGTCTTTCCGGGCAGTAATTTCATCAACATTGGCGAGCGGACCAACGTGGCCGGCTCCAGGATGTTTGCCCGGCTCATCCGTGAAGAGAAATACGAAGAGGCGCTGGCGGTTGCCCGGCAACAAGTCGAAAGCGGCGCCCAGGTCATCGACATTAACATGGACGATGCCATGCTCGACGCCGAAAAAGCCATGGTGAAGTTCCTGCATCTCCTGTCAGCAGAACCTGATATTGCCAGGGTACCGGTTATGATCGATTCGTCGAAGTGGAACGTGCTCGAAGCCGGGCTAAAATGCCTGCAAGGCAAAGCGATAGTGAATTCAATCAGCCTGAAGGACGGTGAAGAATCTTTTAAGGATAAAGCACGAAAAATTAAAAAATACGGCGCTGCTGTAATTGTCATGGCCTTTGATGAAATGGGGCAGGCGGCAACAATAGAGCGCCGCATCGAAATATGCCGGCGGGCATACCACATCCTTACCGGGGAGGTCGGATTCCCGGCCGGAGATATCATTTTCGACCCCAATATCCTTACCATAGCTACCGGTATTGCGGAACACAATAATTATGCGGTCGACTTTTTAGAGGCCACCCGCTGGATCAAGGAAAACCTGCCGCATGCCCGTGTCAGTGGCGGTATCAGCAACCTTAGCTTCTCTTTCCGTGGCAATGAGACCGTCCGCGAGGCCATGCATTCCGTATTCCTTTATCATGCCATCCGTGCCGGGCTCGATATGGGTCTCGTGAATGCAGGCAATATGCCGGTATACGACGAGATACCGTCCGACTTGCTGCGGCTTGTCGAAGATGTCATCCTGAACCGCCGGAAAGATGCTACCGAAAGACTGATTGCTTACGCGGAACGGGACCATTTCAAGGCCGTCAAACAGGAAAAAGTGGACGCCTGGCGGGACGATAGCGTGGAAGACAGGCTGAAGCATGCCCTGATCCGGGGTATTACCGATCACATCGAAGAAGATATTGACGAGGCGATCGGAAAATACCCTCGGGCCCTGGACATCATCGAAGGGCCGCTGATGGAAGGGATGAACATCGTTGGCGACCTGTTCGGCAGCGGAAAAATGTTCCTGCCACAGGTGGTGAAAAGCGCCCGGGTGATGAAAAAGGCAGTAGCACGGCTGGAACCCCTGATACAGTCGGCGGTCAGCGGTCGGCGGTCGGCGATCGCCGGGCAGAAAAAGATATTGTTGGCTACGGTCAAGGGAGACGTGCACGACATCGGTAAAAACATTGTCGGCGTAGTGCTGGGCTGCAATAACTATGAAGTAATTGATCTTGGGGTGATGGTGCCGGCAGACAAAATATTGAAGACCGCCAGGGACGAAAATGTGGATGTGGTCGGTTTGAGCGGCCTGATTACGCCGTCGCTGGAAGAGATGGTCCACGTGGCATCGGAAATGCAACGGACGGGAATGAGCATCCCCCTGCTGATCGGTGGTGCGACGACATCTGAAATTCACACGGCCGTCAAAATTGACCCACAGTACAGCCCCCCTGTCATC
>JAHYJL010000080.1 GCA_019429045.1 Bacteroidales bacterium | reverse complement strand
GACTTTGAAGATATCTTCGGTGAAGCGCAGCCGGCCGGCAAGGAAAACGAGCACGGCAATGACGATCAGGATCAACAGGGAAAACAATAATTTGTTCTTCCTGGAATATTCGTACCATATCGAAAAAAACCCTCCCATCGGCGCCTCAAAAATACGCTACTTTCTGAATTCAGCCGGAATGATTTTGCTCCGTGGAATTTTCGGGATTCACAACCCCTGTCCGTTTTCTTCTGAATACAAGCAGGACGATATAGGTGGATAATCCGCTGACGAGGGCCATGGCGGCCGCCAGGACAAAGGCCCCGAGGATGTATTGAAAAAGATTATCCCTTAACACTTCAAAGGTGATGTTCCTGGAGAATAAGAGATCAGCGTGCTTATTCAGCAGCAGGCCGCCCGTTTTGTAACTCCCCCACAGGATAAGCGGGATTATCGGAGGGATGCTGATATTTACCGCCACCAGGGTGATCATTTTATTGAGCCTGAAGACAAATGCCAGGAAGATGGAAACAGCGGTCTGCCAGCCCCAAACAGGCGCGATGCCCCAGAAAATTCCGTGCGCAACCGAAAGGGCTTTGGTCAGGTTCGATTCTTTCGGATTGAACAGTTCGTTGCGTATGAATTTCTGAATATTCTCCCGGTTGAGATTTCTCACGAAGAGAAAAGGCCATACGATAAACAGGGTGATGAGCGTCAGGAAGGTATTGAGCAGGCTGATGCGGGCGAAATCGGTAATGGGCCTGAAATGCGATACCCTTACTTTTTTAGGGGGATAGACCACGCTGACGGGCACTGTGACGATCGGGATGCCTTTCCATGCCGATCTTACCAGCACTTCTATCTCGAACTCAAAGCGCCGGGTGATGAATCGCGTTTTCTCCAGTTTTTTAATAGGGTACAGGCGATAACCCGATTGGGTATCGGGGAGTTTGTAGCCCGTTTCGACCCATGTCCAGAAATTGGAGAAACGGTTCCCGAAGGTGGTACCTCCCGGGACGCCATCCTGGTCGAGGTTCCGGGCGCCGATGATCAGCGATTCCGGTTCCGCTTCAATCTTTTCAATGAACCCGGGAAGGTCATCCGGACTATGCTGCCCGTCGGAGTCGATGGTAATCGCATACCGGTATCCTTTCTTCAGCGCCTCCCTGAAACCGGTCCGGATCGCGAACCCCTTGCCTTTGTTCCTCGTCAGGCTGATAGTGATAATCTGCGGGAATTTTTGCAGGACTGACCGGGTGCCGTCTGTCGAGCCATCGTTGATGACAATAACATTTCCGGTGTAAGTCAGGACCTTCCGGACCAAATCCTCCAGCGTTCCGGCATTGTTGTAGGTAGGGATGATGACGCAGCATCCCAGCGTGTTAAACTGTTCGCTCACGTTTGATTCGGGCATGGACAGGGAGCTGGGATGTAAATAAATGTCATTCAGCAGCGCTCATGACCTGTTCAGCCGCTTCATCCGCCCATTCACAGATCTCATCCACCTGCTTTTCATTCAGGACGGCCTTGCTGTGCATCATGACATACCCTTTCAGCGGCATCTCCCCAGAAACGATCATGTCACATATCGCCGTGAGCAGCGAAATCCGGGTTTTCCTGTCGTAGTTCCCCCATTCGGAGAAGTTCAGCTTTTCCTTGCCTTGCCGGATATGGCTGGCCAGTATCCAGGAAACCGGTGCAATGCGGTTGTAGAAGGGATACTTTGTGCGATTGGAATGGCAGTCGTAACAGGCATTCACAATATCACGCTTTATGGTGGAGAACATATCCAGGTGAAAAACGATGTCGTCCATCGGGTTGACAATATGATCGTTTTTCTTCGGCGGGAAAAACTGAATGATCACCAGGAAAGCGATAACCGCCAGTAAAAGGATCTTCAGAATCTTTTTCATTCGATCATGATTTTATCGATTTCCTTTTCGGTCCACTCACAAAGAAGCTGCTTCTGTGCTTTATCCAAAGCCTTGTCGGGATTTTTCGACAGGAAGCGGGAAGGGGGCATTTCGCCTTCGTTCAGGGCTTTGCAGATGTCATCCAACCTGGCGATCTTTCGCGCATCCGACAGGTCGTTCCACTTTGAGAAATTCAGTTTTGTTTTTGCCTTGGCATTTTTGCTTGAATTAATATGGCAATCGTAGCATGAATGCTCCAGCAATTTGGCTACATCTTTCGGAAATCCCAGCGCCAGCTCCTCCTGGGGGGGATTAGTTGTCGAGGCTGCAATTTTACAAGAAGGATACGTCAAGGCCAGCAAGGCCAGGAGTGCAGTAAAGCCTGCAATAAAAGTAAGAACCTGGTTTTTCATAGTTCTATTGTTTATTGTTTATTGTTTGGTAAGTCCTGATCATGACAAAAATAGTGAAAAAATGATCTGTATATTTATTACAAACTAATCATTCCATTATATAGACTCCAGCAACATCCCTTTGAATTTTGCAAATTCAACATCCCCGGTATAAATCCTGCCACTAACCCTGATCATATTAATTCCTTCTCCAACAATCGAGCCATCGAGCAATAGAACAGCATGGTTAACCGGATCAATCATTTGGAGGAATTTGATATTGGCTATCTCTTTAACGGTCATTTTTTCTCCGGTCAATTGTGAGATAACCGAGGATATGATTTCCACCAGGAAGACGCCGGGTACCACCGGTTGTCCGGGGAAATGGCCTGCGAATACGGGGTGTCCGGGATCGAGGGTGATCGTGGCGGTGAAGGTGTTGCCTTCCTTTGTCAGACGGGTGATGGTGTGGAGACGAGTCATACGGTTGTTATAATTGTAGGTGTAGGGTGAAGCCGTTGTTTAGTTTTATGGTGATATCGTATTTATCGATGGTGGATGCTGTTGTTTTTGTGTTATTTTTGTTTTCTCTTGTAAACAATCGTTGAAAGCTTTTTTCAAGGCTTTTGAGGGTTTTCGGGTGATCCAGCATCGGTGATACCTGGCGGATGGTCAGGTTCTTTTTGGGATGATCCGTATGATAAGCCGCTTCCAGGTAGGTCATGCCCAGCTCGTTGAAAAATGCGATACGGTATAGGCCGGATCCGTCATTTTTGATGATCATGCGGCCCGGCAGCTCTTTTTCCTTGTAGCTGATCCTGGCTTTGAAATCGATCCGATCAAAGGAGCCGTCAGCCAGTGAAGTATATGCCTGCACGGCGTTTCTCCCGGAAAGCGCTACGACAGGCGCCTTGCAGGAAACGGCAGCCAGCAGCAACAGGCTAATCCACGTTGAATATTTCAGCAGCGATGGTTTCATTCATCTTTTTATTCCGGAAAGTGATCAGGGTGTAGTCGCCCGATTTTTCAAACATCTTCAGTTCATCCACCGAAAAGTCCTGTTTGCTCAATTTCAGTTCTATCTTCGCTAAAAAGTCTTTCATCATCGTCTCCCGCGGGGTCAGGACAACACGATAACATCCGGCCGCATCGTACCACGTCTGGCCGAACTTGTCGCTCTGCAGCAATGTGCCATTCACCAGCCCGCTCATCACCCCGCTGATCTCGACGAATATCCGGTTAGAACCGGCGTCGTAATCCTTCACTTCGCCCTCGTCGATGATCCTGATCCGGTTGTTGTTCAGGATGATGACATAATGAAATGGCTTGAGGTATTCCCAGCGCAACAGGTTCTCTTTCTGAAAGTAGAATTTCCCCGTTGAGGTGACTTTTTCTTCCAGGAAACTCATTTCTTTTTCCTGGGTGAAGTCGCTGGTGATGGAGAGGGTTTTTTGGGAGAAGAGGCTGGCTTGTTCGATCAGTCCGGCCGGGTTGTCGACCGGCTTTTCGGCGGTTCCCTGGGAGAGGACAGCTAATGAGGTAATAAACAATGAAAAGAAGAACAAGGTTGATTTGAAATTCATAATAAGTTCAATAATAAAATTGAAAAACCCAAAAGCTAACTTTTATTTTAACACAAAGGTCACAAAGATTTCTTAAGAGGCTGTATCAAAAGTCAAAAAGTCTCCTTTTTTTTAATAGTCCGACGACTGAAGCCGTCGGTTCCAACCTTTGTAACATACTCGGAACCAACGGCTTTAGCCGTTGGAGCACGACCCGATATTTTGTAACATACTCGGAACCAACGGCTTTAGTCGTTGGATCACGACCCGATTCCAGGTATTAAACCGACGGGTTAACCCGTCGGTTGCACAGACTTTTGATACAACCTCTTATTTGTGATACCCCGCTGCTCAGCGGCGGGGAGATTCATTTCTTCTTTTGCGATCCGGAAAGATAGATCATTTTGATGTCCAGTGTATCGCTGGCGCTGAGATCAAATGCCGCCTGGTCGAATTTGGGCTGCCCCATTATTCTTCTTTTCGTGGAGAATCCATAACCTTCCAGTGGGACATCTTTTTCGTTGACATCCAATACGCCGTTCAGGTTTTCGTCATGATAGACAGCCACGGCGTAGCGGCCGGCGGGCACTTTGTCGAAAACCATGATTTCCGATTCCTGTCTGATCCGGGTCTTTTTCTTCATCAGCGCGGCTTCGGCGTCAGGGAAAAGTTCAGGTTGGTGGTGCAGGCTGATGTACAGGTCCCCCTGCAATGGGTTCAGCCCGGTGACCCGGATCACGAGCCGGTGGGGATTGTCCTGGGGTGGAACAAGGAAAATCAGTGTAATCAGTAGCAGCAGCAATTTCATTTTTTCTTTATTATCAGTTAAATTCCTCGTCATATCCCATATAACCGACGGGTTAACCCGTCGGTTATAATTATCTCAACCCGTCAGCTTATCTGGTAGTCCGACGACTGAAGCCGTCGGTTCCAGGAGCCATTCGTCCGGCCCGGCAAAGGAGTATCCCTTCTCCTTTGCACCGGCGATGATTCGTTCCAGCGCCGCCGGGGTGATTTCCACCGTGTCGTGCATCAGGATCACCGCCCCGGGATGGAGTCCCAGGATCACCCGCTCCGCTATTTTTTCCGCATCTTTCCCTATGGTGTCCAGACTCCTGACCGACCAGCCGATGACCTTGTATCCCAGTTTTTTAACAACTTTCGCCAGGACCGGATTGGTGACGCCGTACGGCGGCCGGAACAGGAAAGGCTTTTTGCCGGTGATCTCCCCGGTGATTCCTTCTGCATGTTGCAAATCCCGTTCCATCTTTTTCCGGCCGTACAGATCGAACCAGAAAGCATGTCCGTAAGAATGCAACCCGATGGCATGCCCGCTGTCAGCCATCTGCCTCACCAGCGCCGGATGATTTTCGGCATGCCTGCCGATCAGGAAAAAAATGGCCTTTACCTGGTGCCGGTCAAGGATCTCAAGAATGGCCGGCGTAAACCGTTCATCGGGGCCATCATCGAACGTCAGGAGCGCTTTGTTTTCAAGAGTATCGATTTTACAATGGGCCGGAATGTAAAAGCCCATGCAGATCTTTACCGAACCTAAAACCAGCAGGATAACGTACAGGATGGTCAGGGGGACCAGTAGCCAGCCTGCTTTCAGCCAGCAGGCCATGAGCAGTAAAACCAGGGCTGCAAGAATGAAATATGCAATGCTTGCAGAGCGATAGTTTAACATGATGTGACGAGCATCAGCGAGTGGTGAATATTTTGGTAATGATTGTAGATGAGGATGCGGTTTATTTTGCCGGGGGCCTGGCCGGGATTCAGCATAACGGCCGCGGGTATCGCCTGGCTTTTAACGATCCGTGCCGCCAGCCAGAGGGCGAAGGAGGAGGCCAGGTAATGCTCGCCGCAAAGGTGTTTGAAGTAGGCCCCCGGGGTTTTCCCTTCAAGGTGTTGCAACAATGGCCGGTACGTTTCGTCGGAAACAGGATCGCCGTTGAGGCCGAGGAGCATCAGGTCGATATCATCCATTCCCAGGTTGTGGGAAGCAAGAAATTCTTCGGTGTATCTGACGGCGATATGATCTTTCCCAGGGTTGAAACGTGTGGATAATCCTTTGATAATGGCATAGTTACCGGGATCTTCCTGTTTGCTGAGCAGGAAGAAGGCCGCTCCTTCGCCAGCAATGGTCCCGGGATTTTTATCCTTTAAAAGATCCAGGTTGCTGATCCCGCCCTTCTTCCAGAAATGTATGCTGTCGGTAATGATAAAATGCGATTCGGTGAGTTCTTCGACTCCTCCCGTCAGTACTTTGTCGTCCGGCTTCTCGGCGAGCCACATCAGGCTGTCGAGCAGCGCGTTTTCGAACGATACCGGCCCGTGGACATAGGTGAGGTTGTAGTGATTGCAATTGAGCATCACAGCGATATGGGCGCCGACGGTGTTATGTGTCGACTGGATGAAGGCCGTCGGGTTGAGCAGCCGCTCTCCGTTGTCGAAGATGCCGTTCAGGAACTTTTCGGTCTCCTCCATCATGCCCAGGCCCGTCCCGGTGATGATCGCGCCGGGTTTTTCGATCCCGGCGTCGTGCAGGCAGATGCCGGCGGAGGTGACGCCCATCCGGAGCAGACGGCTCATGCGGCGTAGCTGGATGGGCTTGATGTATTGTTTATAATCAGGTTCGATGGCCTGCAGTCTCGCGCTCCGGTATTCCCGGATCTCTTCCAGGAAAACCCCGTTATCGAAGGTTGCCTGCGGAGAGATATTGCCGATGCCCCGGATATACGCTTCCATTTCAGCAGGATGAAAGGATTAAGGTGGAGTCGTTCCCGCCGAACCCGAAGGAATTGCTCAGCACATGGCGCAGTTCTTTCCCTTTCAGCACTTCCCGGACCGGTTCGAACGACAGTTCATCCATTTTTTCGCGGTAGTGCAGGTTGGGGAAGATCGTTTGATGGTTTATGGAAAGGATGGAGATGACTGCTTCGACAGCGCCGGCAGCGCCAAGGGTATGGCCTGTGTAAGGTTTGGTGGAGGATATTGGCGGGATATTGTTCCCGAAGATCTTTTCGATGGCGATCCCTTCGGTGAGGTCGTTGTTGTCGGTGCCGGTGCCGTGGGCGTTGATGTAGGATATTTCGCCGGGATGGAGTCCCGATGCTTGCAAGGCCTGCGACATCGACAGGTAGGGGCCGTAGCCGTCGGGGGAGGAGGCGGTTTGGTGGTAGGCATCGTTGGCATTGGCATAACCGGTGAGTTCGGCCAGCGGTATCCTGTTTCCCAGGGCTTTTTCCGATTCGAGGACGAGATAGGCGGCCCCTTCGCCGAGGTTCAGCCCCACGCGGCTTTTGTCGAACGGACGGCAGGGCTGCTTATCGAGGATCATGAGGGTGTTGAAGCCGTTGAGGGTGAATTTAGATAGGGCGTCGGTACCGCCGGCCAGGGCCCTGTCGAGGATGCCGTGTTTGATGAGCCGGGCGGCGAACATGATGGAGTTGGCCGAAGAGGAGCAGGCGGTGCTGATGGTGCTGACCATATCACGGAAACCCAGCTGGACAGCGATTTTTTCGGTGCTGTCGCCGCAGTCGTGCGTCAGGATGAAATTATTGTAAGGCGGGCCGAGATGGTAGTTCCGGAAATTGATCTCGGTCTTGTCCATCCCCCCCACGGTGCTGGCCGAGATCACACCGGTGCGGAAATCGTTATTTTTGGGATCGATGCAGGCACTCTCCAGCGCTTCGCCGGCGGCGATCAGACCGAGCAGCGATGTGCGGGTCTGCATCTCCATGTCAGTGACGCCGGCCAGCGCGGCCAGTTGCTCATTGGTCATTTTGATCTCACCGGCAGGCAGTTCGCCGCGGTGTACGGTGTCGAGGATGGTTATATGGCTTATTCCGGAGCGGGCGGCTTGCAATGAGGAAAGGGCTTCACCGGCATTTTTCCCGATGGCACAGATGATCCCGATGCCTGTGACAAAAACCCTTTGCGCCATCCGTTATTTTTTTTGATGCTCAAGGATGTATTCGGCCATGGTCCGCACCGAGGCGAAGATCTTGCGGCCTTCCTTGGGGTCTTCAATCTTGATCCCGTAGTTTTTTTCGAGGAGCACGATCAGTTCAAGCGCATCGATGGAATCCAGCCCGAGCCCTTCGCCGAAAAGGGAGGCGTCGGCGTCGATATCTTCCGGGCTGACATCTTCCAGGTTCAGAACCTCAATGATCTCTTTCTTAAGCTTTTCCGTCAATTCTTGCATGCTGTGATACCTCGTTTAAAATTCGTTCCAGATTTAAGAGGCCAAAGATAAACAATTCGCCCGGTTGCAAGAATGATTTTGCCATTTCCTTTTTTTCGACCAGCACCAGGCAGGCCGACAAATGATCATGATAAGCCTCCACCCAGCCGGCGATGCAGCATTTAACGCGGTCTTGCAGGAAGAGTTCATTCACATAACCGAACAATTGACCGGCATCGGGCTCACTGCTGATCAGCAAAGCATTTTCCCCTTTGATCTTATGCCGGATAGAGACTTCCCCCACAACGATATTCGGCAAAGTATAAACGAAAACAGAAGGACTGGGGAAGTAGTTTTGCCGGTCGCGAATGCTCTCCTGGTGCTTCTCGTCGGTTTCGAGCGACGAGCTTCTGTTCTGGAAAACAATCCCGGTATCGTTCAGCGAATAATGCGCAGCCAGGTTAGTGTCATGCAGCAGGTACTCCGTGGCCAAAAACCCCAGCTTGCAAAGGTTATCCATTTTGAAGAACTTGGGATACGGGACCGAGAGATTACGATACGCAGCCTTGAGGAAAGCCGGAGAATCCTCAGCCCGATCCTCGAAAACAACCGTTCCGTTAAGCCTGACCAAAGGCGGAATGACAGTGCAAATCCGGGTGATGTGCATGATATTGAGTTAAAGAGGCAAAGGTAGGAATATGTTGTGACACATCATCGACGCATTAATCATCGACGCATCCGCCGGTTGGCGGACAAGTCGTTGGGCTGCGCCGCACGAAGGCTTATTTATTACATGCCGTTTTTAATTAAACCTCGGATTACATTCTCTGCTTTTTCTATTGATCCAAAGAAAACTACGTAACCATCCTCATTTATTATGATAGTTGTTGGATAATATTTTACTCCAAATTTATCAGGAAGCTCTTCATCAACTGGTATTATAGATGGAAAGGTATATTCCACAGTGGGTATGCCAAAAATCAAGGACAATTGTCTTATCTTTCAATCTTACGTTATTAATGTCCTGTCCCTTTTTCCGCAAATGCTATAATGTGTCCATCAGGGTCTGAAAAATAACATACTTTGTCACCCCAATTTCTGTCTGCAATCGGGCTAATGAGTTTCGCTCCGGTTTTTATTGCGTTATCAAATTCCAGTTGAATGTTTTCGATATAGAAATAAAGTTCACATCTCGGTATTCCATTTCCTTTGTCAGGATGGGGTGTTTTGTCAGCAAGGATTTTTGCAATGTTTTTGTTGGCCATCAACCCTAATTTACAATTCATAGAAAGTTTAAATTCGGTCATTCCCGGGACATTCAGGTCGGGGCTTTTTCGGAATATTTTCTGATAAAATTCGGTACTCACTTCCTGATTGCTAACGTAAAGTATCGTTTCTATTAGTTTTATGTGTTCCATTGCTTATCTATACTAAAACTCTCTTTATTGTCAAAGTTAGTGAAAACCCGACAATCAACTTAAAATTTTCCTTGCAATCCGGCCATACATTCCTTATCTTTATGACATCAAACCAATACCAATCTGAAATGCCCAAGAAACTAACACTGATTGCATTGTTTGCAACGATTTCGCTGGGTTTGTTTTCCCAGCGCTCCACACTGGAACTAACCTTCACCGCTGAGAACAATGGTGACTATGTCCAGCTCGACAGCATCATGGTCATGAACCGCACCCAGGGAGGGGAAACCGTGACCTACTGGCCTGACACGACACTACCCCTTGAAATCAACCAGGGGGATTTATTGCTGTATGTCGGGTATGCCACTTTCTCCACAGTAGGCATTCCGGAAGTGAATGATGATTTTTCGTCATTTTCTGTCTATCAAAACTATCCGAACCCGATGGGAGACCGTTGTGAAATCTCGATGTACATCCCTTGTGCGGGGAAGGTACATTTGATGATAACAGACTTGCAGGGGAGAGCCGTGCTCCTCACTGACCGGCAGCTTGATGAAGGACAACATACCTTCAGGTTCCATCCGGGCGGTTCCAACTTTTACTTCCTCACAGCCTGTTGGAATGGAGTAAGCCGGAGCATAAAGATGATCTCAACAAGGCGGCGGGATGGCATGGGCTGCCGGTTGGATTATGCGGGATCTCAATCAGGAGAACCTGTTTTGAAAAACTTTTTGCAAGTCAGTGATTTAATCGTCCGGCAATCTGGTATACTGGATACCCCCGGGGAAAGCACCACCTACACCTTCCAGTTCGCCACCAACATTCCCTGCCCGGGAATGCCCACCGTGGAATATGAAGGACTGGTTTATAATACAATTCAAATCTTCAGCCAATGCTGGCTCAAGGAAAATTTAAACGTGGGAGTGATGATCAATGGAAATATGCAACAATCGAACAATGAAATAATAGAAAAGTACTGCTACAAAAACGAGCCAGACAGTTGCGCCAAATACGGCGGTCTCTATCAATGGAACGAGATGATGCAATATAACACACAGCAGGGTGCCCGTGGTATCTGCCCGCCGGGCTGGCACATTCCCACCGATGAGGAATGGAAGGTGCTGGAAGGGGCGGTGGACAGCCAGCATGGGATTGGAGATAATACCTGGGATGATTGGGATTATCGCGGTTATGATGTTGGGACAAACCTGAAGACCACCTGCGGTTGGTATGGAAATGGAAACGGCACTGACCTGTATGGCTTTTCAGTTCTGCCCGGTGGCATCCAAATCGATGGTCTTTTCCTCTCTATTGGCCGCTATGGCATATGGTGGACGTCGACGGTGGGCGACTATGACGGCGCATGGTTCCGATACCTCTATTACTCTGATCCTGAGGTCTACCGGCACCTCACCGGCAAGTGGAGCGGTTCCAGTGTCCGTTGTCTTCGGGATCAGGTTTACGCGCCTAACATAGAATTAACATTTACAGCGGTGAATAACACCACCCATGTCCAGGTGGACAGCATAAAGGTCATGAACCGGAAACAAGGAGATGAGGCGATGCTTTATGGCTCGGATACAACATTGATTCTACCAATTGAATTGTTATTTACAGCCGGCGATGAACTGCTGTATATAGGCTACGCCAACGGTCTTGAATCAGGCATACTGGATACCCCCGATGAAAGCACCACCTACACCTTCCAGTTCGCCACCAACATTCCCTGCCCGGGAATGCCCACGGTTGCATACGGAGGAAAGGTGTACAACACCATCCAGATCTTCAGCCAATGCTGGCTCAAGGAAAATTTAAACCTGGGAGTGATGATCAATGGAACAATGGAACAATCGAACAATGGAACCATAGAAAAATACTGTTACGAAAACAAACAAGACAGTTGCACAAAGTACGGCGGTCTTTACCAATGGAACGAGGCGATGCAATACACCACCCAGCCGGGCGCACAGGGCATCTGCCCCCCGGGCTGGCACATTCCCAGGGATGAGGAATGGAAGGTGCTGGAAGGGGCGGCGGACAGCCAGTATGGGATCGATAACAATATCTGGGATAATAATGGGTATCGTGGTTATAATGCAGGGACGAACCTGAAGAATACGAGCGGCTGGTACTTTAATGGCAATGGCACTGACCTGTATGGCTTCTCAGGTCTGCCCGGTGGACGCCGCATCGACTACTGGAGTAGATTCGACGATGTCCTCGAATTCAGCCACTGGTGGTCATCGAAGGGGAGCAATCTCGGCATCGCATGGTACCGTAGCCTACATTATGGCAGCCCGGGAATAAGCCGGAACTTCAGTCACAAGGTCTACGGTCATAGCGTCCGTTGTCTGCGAAATTATTGACAGTTTACCCACTGTGGGTTATTGGCAGCAAACTCCCAGTTAATCAGCTTATCCAACACGGTGGTTACATAATCGGGGCGCTTGTTCTGATAGTCGAGATAATAAGCGTGTTCCCACACATCGATGGTTAGCAGTGGTGTTACACCCATGGTAAGCGGGGTTTCGGCATTGGGGGTTTTCATCACCTTTAACTTGTTGCCATCCTTCACCAGCCACGCCCAACCACTTCCAAACTGGGTTTTTGCGGCTTCGGTGAGCCCCTTTAGAAAATCGTCGAACGAACCAAATGATTCCTCTATCTTTTTCATTAAAACCGCTGAGGGTTTTCCACCGCCTTTTGGGCTTAAGCTATTCCAGAAAAATGTATGGTTCCATGCCTGAGCAGCATTGTTGAAAATGCCTGTATGCTCCGTTTTGCCGGCCGTTTTTTTAATAATCTCCTCCAGCGGCAGGCCTTCAAATTCGGTTCCTGCAATCAATTTGTTCAGGTTATCCACGTAGGCTTTGTGGTGTTTGCCGTAGTGGAAACCAATGGTTTTTGCCGAAATTACCGGCTCCAGTGCATTCTCTGCGAATGGCAGAGCTGGCTGCATAATTTGCTTTTCGTTGTTCATAGCATTAAATTTTTAAGTTTGACAATCATATGTTTTGTATTAAAAACAATTTACGGTTTTGTTATTCCATCTTCATTTGTTTCAACTTTCAGGCTCAAAGGAATTGATGGGTCATAATTTTTTAACTCGATAACAGATGCCGGCAGGCTGAATCCATTACCAATTAATGCAACAACAACATCATTCATAACCTTTGATCGGATGCCATGATGCACAGATCGTTTGGTAGTTTTAAATGTATCCACCCAAAACAACACCCTAATATTTATTGTGTTTGTAGCCAGTTCATTGATCATGATGGCGGGCTTTTTATCACCTACTAAAACTCCATCCACTTTATTTACTGTTTCAAGTATTAACTTTATAGCTTCTGTGGGATTATTTTCGTAAGCAATTCCAATCATAAATTCGTATCGTAAAAAACCATCAATGGTATAATTAAACAAAGGGTTTTTAAGAATGATGGAGTTGGGTATAAAAACATCTTTGCCATCTGGTGTTTTTATATGTGTTTCACTAATATTTATATCCTTCACAAACCCCTCAATATTATTTACTTCAATTAAATCGTCTACTCTAAATGGACTTTTAAAGGCAAGGATAATACCTGCCAAAAAATTCTCGCCAATATCTTTTAATGCAAAACCAATAACAATTGCCAACAGCCCCGCCCCGGCCAAAAATTTGTTTGTAAAAGAATTAAGCCCCAATAAATAAAGGGTTATAAATACAATAATTGTTTTCAGGGCAAAGCTGATAATTTGAGATATGAATGTTGCTGTAATCGGGTTGGGTGATCTTCTACTAATCCGACTTTTAATCCTGCGCTTTATAAAACCGGTTGTCAAGAAACCTGCAACTACGAATAAAAGGACAAATCCAAGATTTATGTAATTCAATTGTAAGTATTGAATCACATCGTAATAGAATTCAACGGTTTTTTCCATATTTATAATTTTAAACCTGCTTTCTCAATCCAAAACAGCAACAGAACTATCAGGGCAACTAAGGTACTCCCCATTCTTTAGACCACGGATCTGTTTTTCTTAATTGAATTTATTAATCCTATTTGTATTGTTATTGCTGTTAATTTCGGGAAATAACTCGAAGAGTTATTCTCGATATTAACAGCT
>JAHYJL010000079.1 GCA_019429045.1 Bacteroidales bacterium | reverse complement strand
AGCCTCAAATTGCCACCGATTACCTGGCGCGTTTCTCTCACCTGTTCCGCAATATTCTTGAAGGCAGCGTGGAGGAATTCATCCCGCTGGAAAAGGAAATAGAAACGGTGAAAAACTACCTGGAACTGCAGCAGGTTCGCTATACTGGTAAATTTACATATCAAGTGAGTGTGGATGAAGACCTGGATACGGAACAGATACAGATCCCACCCATGCTCACCCAACCCTTTATCGAGAATGCCATTGAGCATGGCATCAGGCATAGGAGGAGTGAAGGAAAGATCCAGGTACGGATCAGGCGATCGGGCGATCGGGCGATATTCGAGGTGGAGGATGATGGGGTAGGCAGGGAGAAGGCGCAGGAAATTCTTCAGAAACAGGACAAGCACCACAAGAGCATGGCCACGGCCATCACCATGGAGCGTATTGCCGTGCTCAACCGAAAATTCAAGCGCAAAATCACCATGGAAATCATTGATCTAAAAGACGAACAAGGCGAAGCGATGGGGACGAGGGTGGTGTTTGGGGTGCCGGTGTAAAATAAATAATCAAAAGGGCATTATTATGTTTGAAAAACATTATTTTTGTCAAACATAATTATAATAAAACCTTCTATGTTCGTTAATCGTGAAAAAGAAACAGAGAGGATTCAGCAAGCACTGAGGCGTGAGAAACCACAACTCATTGTTGTTTATGGCCGCAGGCGTTGTGGCAAATCCACATTACTGCATCACGTATTGCCGCCTTCGGCGATTTATTTTTCAGCCGATATGCGGGAAGCGCCATTACAGATTGCTGCCTTTGCCAGGCAAGTAGATAAAACAATAGCAGGTTTCTCCAAACCTGAATATCCTGACTGGGAAAGCCTTTTTATCAGCCTGAATAATGCACTTAAAGAGAAAACAATAGTGTGTATTGATGAATTTCCTTACCTGGTCAAAAACAGTCCCGAACTTCCCTCAGTACTGCAAAAAATCGTTGATAAGCGTAATCATAGCAATTATCACCTGATATTATGCGGATCGTCCCAGCAAATGATGTACAGTATGGTCCTTGACAGTTCATCACCGCTTTATGGACGCTGCGATGAAATCATCAGGATCAGGCCAATGGCTATCAGCCACATGAAAGATTTCCTTTTACTTTCACCCACAGATGCCATATGGGAATATGGCGTTTGGGGCGGAATTCCGCGATACTGGGAAATCAGAAAACAGTACAACACTTTTGCTCAGGCGGTTAAAAATGGTATCCTCGACCAGAACGGATTGCTGCATGAAGAGCCGGAGCGACTTTTTTCAGATGAAATGCGGACTTCTGTCCAGGCTTATTCAGTGCTCAGTTTGATTGGGGCCGGGATTCACCGCATTTCTGAAATCTCAGCCAGATTAGGCAAACCGGCTACACAGTTATCGCGTATTTTGGGATTTCTTATCAATCTGGGGTATATAAGGCGCGAAGTGCCTTTTGGAGAGGCTGTAAGATCATCAAAAAAAAGCCTGTATAAGATTGACGATCCGTTTCTAAATTTCTATTTCACTTTCCTGTTGCCAAATAAAAGCAGGCTTGAGTTCGACATGGTTGACCAGGTTTGGGAAGAAATTGAAGCAAAATATGATCATTACTTTTCAATGATTTGGGAAGATTTATGCAGAAAAGCGATCCCTTTTCTTGAAATTGACGGCATGAGGTTTAATCCCGCTTCGCGATGGTGGGGTGGTGGATTAAATAAACAAGCGATGGAGATAGACATAGTAGCCTTATCCACTGACAAAAAGGCCATACTCATAGGCGAAGCTAAATGGTCAGACAAAAATCTCCTGAACGAGGTTGCTGAATCACTGAGTCTGAAAGAACAAAATATCCCCTTTACAAAACCTCCCAAAATTATTAAAGCGCTGTTTCAAAAAGTACCTGCATCCCATCCTGATATTTATGTTTTTACGCCGGATGAAATTGTCAGCCATTCAAATTAATGTTTGGACTGCCCATATAAATTCCAAATACCAAGCACCAAATTCCAAACAAATACCAAGCACCAAACAAATTCCATCCGCCAGCTGGCTGACCAAATTCCAAGAACCAAGAACCAGGAACCAATGACCGCCGATCCCTCGCTGCGCTCGGGACAGGCCGCCGACCGGGAATCATTTATTTACTAATCCATAAGCATAATACAAAGGAAGGAAGGTTAGTTTTTGTTCGGGTATCTTGCCATAGGGAGCAGTTGATAAAATGTACCCCTGCTCAATATGAGGGTAATGCTCCAGGATCAGGTGCATGCTTCTTAGCTTTCCGGATGCTCCGCCCTTAATTTCCACAGGATAGATTTTATTTTTCCTGCTGATCAGGTAATCCACTTCAGCTGAACTGCTTTTGGCTTCCCTCGACCAGTAGTAAAGATTCTCCATACCTGCAGAAATTAATTCCTGTCCGGTAAACTGCTCTGCAATGGCACCATTGTACATGGAGAGCAGATCATTTTTCATGAACTCGATATTCGCCGGTAAGTCATTCAGGCAGCGCATCAAACCGACATCCACAACCAATGATTTAAACTTCTTATCTGAAGCCGAAGCCGCAAATGGAAGGGATGCCGGTGAAGCAGCCCTCACTTTATTTACAATCCTGGCCATGCAAAGCAGGTCAAAGGCTTTTTTATTTGTCGGGCCGGTAAATTCATCAGAGAGCTGTGTGTATTTGATTTGATGACCAATATTTTTAGCCACGACAGACAGTGCGTGATTCAGGCTTCTTTTATCTGTGTATGGAGCATATTTTGAGAAATCCTGACGATAAGTTTCCACCAGGGAGGACTGAACCTCAAAGACCTCTGTCATGCTATGTCCTTCGCACCAGATCTTAACACATTCCGGCATGCCTCCCGTAAACATATACTGCCTGAGTGTATCCAATAGCATCTCATGGATTGCACCGGGAAGTTTTTCTGGTTTGGACGCAATGATTTCTGCAGCTTTGTTTTTACCTGTGGCATTCAGAAATTCAACGAAATTCATGGGATGCATGTACATCATTTGTATTCGTCCCACCGGAAAACTGATATCTTTCATGGCAAACTCAAGCAATGATCCTGCTGCGATGATATGCAGAGAAGGAAGCTCCTCATAGAAGTATCGAAGCGCAGTGATGGCTTTTGGAGCTGCCTGAATCTCATCAAAAAATAAAAGATCATTTCCCGGGGTGATCTTCACATTGAGCAAAACTTCCAGGTCGCTGAGAATTCTTTGCGGATCCAGATTCTTATCAAAAATACGATGCCAGTCGGGATGCTTTTCAAAGTCCACCACATGAACTTTGCCTGTAAATCTTGTTTTAGCGAAATCAAGAACAGTATAGGATTTCCCCACCTGCCTCGCGCCCCTGACTATCAATGGTTTCCTTGTCGGGGAATTTCTCCATGCTTCCAGCCTTTCTGTGAATAACCTGTCCATAAATCTTAAATTTAGAAATACAAGGCAAATATAAAACAATATATTTAGAAATACAAGGTTAAATACATGTTTCTACGTCTGAATTCTACGGGTTCAGGACTGCCGACTGCTCGCGACATTGGACATTGTGCTTCAGGCAGGTTCTTCCAGCAGCCACTTCCAGGCGGGGATAAACCTGATCAGCCCCTCGTGACCGAACCAACTGAACTTCTCTGTAGTTTCTTCATCATGGGTCAATACGATCAGGCTGGGGTTGTTTATTTGCCTGGAGGCATTGAGCAGGGCCCTGACCTCCCGTTCCCGTGTTTTTGACTGCCGGGAATTCCAGCATACCTGTATCAGTTGGGTTACCTTCTGGCCTTCCAGAATAACAAAATCAACCTCTTCATCGTTCCTTCCCCTCCAGTAATAAAGTTTCGACCCGTTAGCCATTCGCCGTTTCATTAATTCCGATGCGATCAGGTTTTCAAGTAGTTTGCCCCAATCATTGCTGAATCGAAAAGCTTTTGCCTTGTAATAGCCGTTATCATAACAATAAATTTTACGGTTGGCTTGCTGCTGTGCACCGACCTTAAATGAAAACCTGGGCAGGGTGAAGAATACAAATGCCTCTTCCAGGTAACTCAGGTATCGTTTGATAGTATGGACACTTGATATTTGGATTTGCTTTGAAAGGGATTGTAATGAAAAATCGGCGCAAATATTTGATATAATCCAGTTCGCCATATTTTCCAGTGAACCGGGTTTCCTGATCTTGTATCTTTTGACGATATCCTTGAAAAGAATGGAATCGAAAAGGATTTGAAGATATTGGCTGTAATCGATGGATTTCATCAATGGCTCAGGATATCCGCCATAAACCATAAAGTCGTTAAATTTTTCCATTTTCTCGGCATCGGTCAATTCCAGTTCAAATGCTGAAAGGTACTCGTTGAATGAGAAGGTATAAATATGAATGGGTAAATGGCGGCCGGTGAGATGAGTGGCCAGCTGGCTGCTCAGAAGGTTTGAATTGCTTCCTGTAATGATAAGCTGGTAGCCCCGGCGTTGCAGCCTGTTTACGATCAGCTCCCAATCGGGAAGGTTTTGGATTTCATCGAGCAGCAATGTCAGGGGATTGGAATAGACGCTCAAGACGGCTTCAAGGATTTCATCAAAATTCTGAACTTTTACCAGCCTTTCATCATCAAGATTTACATAACCGAATGGCTCCTGTTTTAGCAGCTGGTGCATTCCAAAGAATGATTTGCCGGCCCGTCTGGGTCCTGTAATCACATGGATCATTCCCCCCGGAATATTTGCATCAGGAACATTGCGTTTGATATATTTTTCTTTGATTTTCTGCTCCAGTTCCCTCTTTTGGATTAAAATAATATCTCTGATCATGGTTGCAATAAAATTAGTATAATGCACAAATATACGCAAAATTGTGTAACATAAGTAAGAAATAAATTATTTTTCTTTTATTTCCCATAATTTCTATACTTTTAATCATTCTTTATATCATTGAATGATCTGATTCATGAACATATAAATGTATTCCCTATGAAATTCAGAAATTTACTATTCGTATTGATAGCCGTTTCGGTATTTGAAAATGCTCATTCACAGGCTATCCGGGATGAAGCTAACGGCGACTGGTCGGCCCAGCGGGTAACGCTTTATAACACCCCAGAAGCGGCCATTATGGTTAGGGCCGGGGATATCGACAACCTTGGCTTTGGCTGGCCCGCCGGCTTCGACCCTTTTACCGGCGCGACCACCCCGGTGCACAGCTATCCCTTCAGTCCTGATACCAACGATGTCGACGGCACCGACCGGATCATGGTGATCACCAGTTATACCGGTTCCCCGCCTGCCGGCAAAGATGGTTATACCTCTACCACTTCCCGGCCTGAAAACCTGCCGCGGCCCATCACACTGACCTATGATTTGAGTGGCACTGTCGTCAATTCCGCGGTGCTGCAGATTTTCGTGGATGATTTCCAGGCCCAGAAATGGCATGCCAATTATTTCGTGACCATAAACGACGTCCAGGCACCTTACCTGGCCCAGCAGATCAATACCCTGGACCAGACCGGCCCCCGGGGGAAACTGATCACGGCAGCCATCCCGGCTGAACAGTTATCGCTGATTAGTTCCGGCACGCTTAGCATCCTTTTCGACGACCTGACCACCGGGGCGGGCGAGGGTTATGCCATCGATTTTGTGAAACTGCTGGTGAACCCGACGGGTTTTACTTACACCGGGACTATCCAGGGGAAGGTGACAGACAAAACTACGGGCGATGCCCTGGCTGGAGCCATTGTTGCTGCATCGGGGCTGATCGAGACCACAACGGATGAATTTGGAGATTATATGCTGGAGAATGTGGCTGCGGGATTGATAAATATTACGGTAATTGCCGAAGGTTACCATATGCACAGCAGCTTTATCGACCTGCAAAGCGGCCAGACGGTGATTTACAATATCCAGATGGAACAGGCGCCCATTCCCGGCTGCGATACCCTGCGGTATCCCCTGCCCGGCACCCCGACGCTGTATATCGTGGAACCGCCCGAATCGGGCTATGTATGCGGGAATAACGTTTACGGCGACCTGGCCAAGGCCGACTATTTCGTCCCGCCGGTCACAGGTAAAAAGGTCTATAGGGCTTTGTTTGCCTTTGGCGATGCCGAAGGGGTCTCGGGACAAAACCCCGATGTAGAATTCAGGATATGGAACAATAACAGCTCCAACGGCTATCCCGGCGATGTGCTGGGAACAGCGGCGGTCAAACTATCACAGATTGTTGATGACATGGGTAACCAGCGCTTGACCGAGGTTGTTTTCGACCCGCCGGTAGAGATCCCGGGGGCGTTCTACCTTGGCGTCATGCTGCCCACTACTCCCGGTGACCTTGTTGCCCTTATCTCTACCCTCCATGAAGAGGTGGATCCGGGAACTGCCTTTGAGATGTGGTCCGATGGTACCTGGCACGCATTTACGGAAAGTTCCTCCTGGAACCTGCGGATCTCCCAGGCCATTCACCCTATCTATTGTGACGTGGGATTTGGCATCGAAGAAGAGGGTATGATGCCCTTCGTGCACCTTTACCCCAACCCGGCATCCGATGTGCTGCATATAGGGATGGAGTCCCTGTTGCCGGCAGGGAAAGCAGATATCCATATTTTTAACTTCCTGGGACAGATTGTGCAATCCCACACAGGATATGCCACAAATGACCGGATGACAATACCGCTGACAGGCCTCTCCCCGGGTATCTACCTGTTGAATATCAGCTCGGATGGTTTCAGCGTGAGCCGGAAGGTGATTGTTAAGTGAACATTGGGAAGTGAACCCAGTCAACCGGAAGACATCATGATCAGGGCTGTAGTTATTATCCACGACCAGGCTACGTTGCAGCAAACCACTGCAACACTTCATTCCATGTGTACCCAAGTGGAAGTGACGGAAGTATGCGACAGTATCAGGACCGGAATTGCAGCCATCAATGCCCGTCAGCCTGATATGGTGATCCTGGAAATTCAACTGGCCGACGGCAGCGGGTTTGATTTGCTCAATCACTTTGGGAAACCCGATTTTAAGCTGATCATCCTTTCAACTTACATGGAATACGCCGTGAAGGCTATCAAATACAATGCAACCGATTTCCTGGTAAAACCCTTCGAGGCTGAGGAACTGGTGATGGCCGTGAATAAGGCCGCTGAACAAATCAGTTACGAGGAAAAGCTGCAGTTCAGGCACCTGGAAGAAAGGATGAAATCGCTCGGCAAAGTCGATAAGATCACGCTGAAAACAAGCGATCAGTTGTACATCGTCAACCTGGCCGACATCATTTACCTGGAAGCCTATGGAAATTATACTACTTTTTACCTTGAAAATGACAGGAAGATATTGGTGGTGAAACCCTTGCGGGATTTTGAGGAGAGCCTGGTGGACAGGGGTTTTTTCAGGATTCATAAATCCTATGTCATCAATGTCAACAAGATGAGTCATTTTGACAAGAAGGACGGGGGATTTGTCATCATGAGCAACAGGTCGGAAATACCTGTGGCGTCGAGAAAACGAGATATGCTGTTCGAAATTTTCAATGAAATAGGATAATACTGAAATCCCGGCGTTCACATTTGGCGGTCTTAAGGTTATTATCCGGACATTCCTGAAAACTCACAGATATGAAAGACCAGACCAACCTGAACCCGCAAGCTGAAGCCACGGTCCTGTTCACCGAACTGACCGGTTTCGGCAGGCTGTCCGCCGCAACGGGCGGAGAGAGGGCAAGCGAGCTGTACAATGCGTTTTTTGCGGAGGCTGAGAAAATAATTACCCTGGCCGGGGGGCGGGTCGATAGGTACAGCGGGTTTTGCCAGCTGGCTTTGTTTGGCCTGGAAATGGGGGTAGGCAAACCGGTTGAAAAGGCCTTGGGCGCCGCACTTGAAATCCGCGATCATTTCAATGAATTTCTATCGGAACACCAGCTGGAGAACGTCTCAGGCATCCGGATGGGCATGGATACCGGGCCAGTGGTACTGACCATGGTCGGCAGCGGGGAGAAAAAAAGCCTGGCCGCACTAGGCGAAGCGGTTGACAAGGCAACCCGCCTGAAAGACCTGGCCGCTGAAGGGAAAATCCTGACCGGACTCAGTTGCTTTGAAACAGGCAAGGACAAATTCAGTTTTATTGCCCTGGAGCCCATTCCCCAGCCCGGTAAAAGGGAGGCGCTGCGCTTGTACGAACTGATTGCTGCGAAAAGAACGAGCGTCCATACCGAATCGGCACGGCAGGTTGTGTCTGCCATGGTGGGCAGGGATACGGAATATGATCTTTTGTTGAAACGCATCAGGAACCTGATGGATGGCAAAGGCTCCATTGTCACGATCACGGGCAAAGCGGGCATTGGCAAGTCACGGCTTATGGCAGAGCTGAGAAGTATGGACCTTATTCAAAAAGCTGCCTTCTACGAAGGACGGGCCTTTTCTACCGGCCAGAACCTGAGTTATCACCCGCTTATCCAGATACTCAAATCATGGGCAGGCATCCGTGAAGATGACAATGCTGCCGAAGCGGTTCAGAAACTGGAACACCAGATAAGGCGAATGTTCCCGGAACAAGCGGATGAAATCTTTCCATTTATCGCCACCCTGATGGGTTACAAATTAAGCGGTAAAGCAAAGCAACGCATTGAAGGAATTGAAGGTGAGCCGCTGGAAAAGCTAATCCTGAAAAACCTGCGCGACATGCTTGCCCTGGATTCCACACTCAGGCCGGTCATCATCGTGATCGAGGACATGCACTGGATTGACGGTTCCAGCATCGCATACATGGAATCGCTGTTCAAACTGGCCCGTAACCACCAGATCATGTTTATCCTGCTGATGCGCCCCGGATACAAGGAAACCGGCGAACACATCCTGAAATACCTCGAAGAAAACCTCCGGGATTTCTGCCTGAATATTTTTATTGAACCGCTCATTGAAAGCGAGTCCGGTGAGTTGATTGAAAACCTGCTGAATAAAACAAGGTTGCCGGAAAACACCAGCCAACTGATCATCGAAAAAGCAGAAGGGAACCCGTTTTTTATCGAAGAAGTGATCCGCAATTTTATTGACGATGGGGTCATTGAGGTGAAGGACAATCATTTTGTTGTCACCGATAAAATCCAAACCGCTGATGTGCCTGCAACCATCAACGAAGTGATCGTTTCGCGCATCGAAAAACTGGACGAGAAGACCAAAAGCCTGCTGAAAACGGCTTCGGCCATTGGCAGGAATTTTTACTACAAGGTGTTGCAGGAAGCCACAGATACCTTCAGCGAACTGGACGACAAGCTGGAATACCTGAAGGATGTGCAATTGATCAACGAGCGCGGGGACAAGGAAGAGATTGAATTCCTGTTTAAACATGCGCTGGCGCAACAGGCCACCTATGAATCCATTCTGTTACAATCGCGCAAAGAGCTGCACCTGAAAATTGCCCGCTCCATCGAAAAGGTATTTGCCGAAAAAATCAATGAGTTTTATAGTACGCTGGCTTATCACTACGAGAAAACCGGCAATAAAGAAAAGACCGAAGAATACCTGCTCAAAGCAGGCGACGAAGCCATGAAAAGCGCCGCCCATGCTGAAGCCATCAGCCATTATGAAAAAGTGCTGGACCTGATCCATGCCCCGGGAAGACCGGAAGTGAGCAAACAATATGAAACTGAAATCAAGGAAAAACTCGGATACGCCTACTATGCTCAGGGGCACACAGTTAAAGCAGCCGACATGTTCAAACAGGCATTGGCTTTTTATGTTGGATTTGAGATGCCTAAGAAACGAATCATTCTCATGCTGAAATTCGCAAAGGCCCTGATTAGCTTGTTTCTAAAAATAAGATTCTGGAACGGGAAAATTAATGAAAGTATATCATCATTAGCGGAACAGGTTTTAAAATTAACAGTCTTTCAAGGTGAAGCAATTGCTACTTTCAACCCAAAGGAAACGTTCATTCGAAGTGTGCTTCTTATTAATAAATTCCCGTTAGCCACCATCGTATCTTCTTTTCATGGTAACGTAAGCCTGCTGAATATAAGCGTCGTGTTTCCCTGGACTGGCAGAGGAATTAAGTTCGGCAAAATGATAAATAACCTTGCAAATCGTGTTGCACTCCAACAGGCAAACGCGACAATCTATAGAGTCTTGTATGTTGAAGCCATGTTTGATTATTTTTCGGGACAACTGAACCCGAAATATGAAACGGATAAAATGCTCCATTTCGCCATGGAAACGGGTCAGGTTTGGGCTCCAACAGTCTACCATTCATTCAAAGGAATTGCTCTCGCCGAGATGGGCATGAGAAAAGAAACGGAGCATTTACAGCGTAATTACCGCGAAGTAGCTACCGCGCTTGAAAACACGCTCACCTGGGTTCAATTTAATCGTTTCAGGCAAACCTGTAATTTGAAATACCGCAAGCTGGATGAGGCAATTGAAGAAGCGGATAAGATAATCAGCTTCAATGCGAAAACCGATCATGCTGGCATTTTACTACTCGTACTCAACTTCTCATCCATGGCCTGCTGTTTCAAGAGGAACCTGGTAAGAGCCAGGCAATACCTTGCCAGGGCTGAGGAAATTGCTGAGAAATTATACCTCAAATATTATATCTCCATTACCTTGTTATCGCGTGCGTATATTGAGCTCAGCGAGATTGGTTCGCTCAGAAACGGCATCCCGAAAGACAAAATGAATGCCTTGCTTGCCACCAGCAAATCGCTGCTGGCCTCATCCAAAAAGGTGAACTGCATGAAAACCGAAGCATACAGGATGCGGGCACTGGCGTTTCAGTACAATAAACAATATGCCAAGGCCCTGCACTATTACAACAAGGCCATTGAATTTGCCACATGGTATGGCGCCCGCATTGAGCTTGCCCGCACCTTTTTTGAACTGGGCAAATTCCTTTCCGATCCCAACATAAAACCCGTTCAATTAAACAAGTTCACAGGCAAAGACTACCTCGATAAAGCCAGGTCAATGTTTGAAGAAATGGATTTGCAGTGGGATTTGGCGGAACTTCGGTCGTATCTTGCCCGTTAGTAGTTTCTGGTTTCTGGTTTCTGGTTTCTGGTTTCTGGTTCCTGGTTCCTGGTTCCTGGTTCCTGGTTCCTGGTTCCTGGTTCCTGGTTCCTGGTTTCTGGTTTCTGGTTCCTGGTTCCTGGTTCCTGGTTCCTGGTTCCTTGAACACGAAACACGGAACCCCTAATCCCGAAGGGATGTCCGATAGTAAGAGGCTGTATCAGAAGTCGTTCCATACCATCTTTTTTGTGCTCCGACGGGTGAACCCGTCGGTTAATCCGCAACATCCACCGGATTGAAATCCCGATCCAAACTGGATTTGAACCCTTTGTTTTTCGGTCGTCCCGATGGGACTTTAATGATTGCGTTTGCGCCCTCTATCCCACGGACTTCGTCCGGGGCTAATATCGGAGCGTCCCTACTGGACTCGCATTTCTGCTGACGCCTTCCTGACCCGCCAATAAATTGGCAGGCTACTGTCAATTGTCCTTTCAGGACAAGCTTTATCGATCAACACCTTCATAATTCCAATGTCCACTTAATGTCTACCTAATGTCCACTTAATGTCTACCTAATGTCCACCTAATGTCGCGAGCGCAGCGAGCGAATGTCTACTTAATGTCGTGAGGCGCGCAGCGCCGAACTAATGTCTATATCTTGACCGGCACTTCAAACACCACCCTCGTTCCCCTGGCTTCGCCGTTTTCATCCTTCAGGTCGGTGATCTCCAGGGTGATCTTTCGCTTCGACCGCCTGTTGAGCGCGTGGAGGCGGTCAAGGGTGATGCCGGTGGCCATCGAAATGTGGTCCTTATCCTGTGCCATCAGGATGGCCCGCGCTTTTTTCCGACCGATGCCGTTGTCCTCCACCTCGATCTTTAAAACGTGGCCATTTAAAACGAATCGGACAGCCAGGTTCCCCTTGCTTCCCTTGTGCTTAAAACCGTGCTCGATGGCATTCTCGATAAAGGGTTGGGTCAGCATCGGCGGGACCATCACCGCTTCCGTATCTAGCGCATCATCGACATTGATTTCATAATCAAACAGATCGCGGTAGCGGACCTTTTGCAGCGCGAGATAATTGTCAATCGTGTCGATCTCATCTTCCAGCGTTACCAATTCCTTCGTGGAGCTGTCGAGGATATGGCGGACAAGCCGCGAAAAGCGTGAAAGGTAATTGCCGGCCAGGTCCGGTTTTTCCCGGATGACGAAATTCTGGATGCTGGTGAGGGAATTGAACAAAAAGTGCGGGTTCATCTGCGAACGGAGCAGTTTTTGCAGCAGGATGAGCGATTGCTGCCTGTTCTGCAGCCTGTTATGCCTGATCAGGATGATCGCAAATAAAACAATGATGACCACCAGGCCGGCCAGGCTGAACAAATAATATCGTGATTGTTTCAAACTGAGCTCCTTCAGCTCGTTGGCCTGGTTGAGGCTGAGGATCTGGGCGTCTTTCCGGTCGGTCTCGAATTTTGTCTGGATCTCAATGGCCTCCCGGTTCCGGGTCAGTTCCCGCAGGCTGTCTTTCGCCTCCGAAAAAGCGACCACGTAATCCATGGCTGTCCGGATCTGATCCCTTTCCAGGTAGAACTTGTATAAATGCTCGTAAAGCATTACAGCCTGGTAATATATGGCTTCTTTCACCTGTTTTTTGGTGAATGGGAAAAACAGTTCAGTGCCCCAGGAGACAATATATTTCAGGGAGTCGTAACGGTAGTAGGAACGGTTCCGGAACATCTCGCCGAGGAGCATTTCCGACCTTCGAAAATAATGCTCAGCATCGGACAACCTGCCCATAGAATGATAAATCCGGCCAAGGGACCTGGCGGCTATTTGTGATGGATATAAAAAGCCTTCCCGGGAATGATAATCATATGACCGGGAATAGAAATAAATGGCCGAATCCGGTATGCCCATGGCCAGGAAGATGCCGGCCATTCGCAGCATGTGCGTGTGTTTCATGGCCCGGATACCGGGATTGAGGTCAGGATAGGCAGCCGCTTTCCGGTAATAATACAGGGCGCTGTCATTTTCATTTATTTCATGATAACACATCGCCAGCAACCCTGTATGCAGCATCAGGTCGAGCGGTTCGAAATTATTTTCTTTGCCCGCCCTGATGTAATTGTGGTAGATGATGATGGCCCTATCTGACCGCCCGGTCATCCTGTAAGGCAAGCCCAGTTTTGAGAAGGTTCTTATCGTGTCCATCAGCCTGCCAGCCGATTCACCGGATGCATCTAAGGAGCGGAGTATAGGAATGGTATAATTCACGCCGATTTCAATCGCTTTTTCAATATTGTTGGCAAAAAAATGGGCAGTGGCGATTTCCATATACATCTTTCCCACAATATTCCGGTTACCGAGGGAATCATATTTGCCAAGCGCCGTATAAAAATGGTTTATGGCCTGGGGATAATTGCCTTCATAAAAGGAAATCCGGCCATAATTCCAGGCAGCCCCGGCAACGCCTTCAGCGTAATCGATCTTCCTGGCCAATGCCAGTGCCTCATCCGCATAATGGGCACTGGCTTTTTCATCTTCGAAAGAGAGGGACGCCGCCAGGCGGTTCAGGGTATTCACCTTCTCAATGCCTTCTTGCACAGGAAGAATGGCGAGGAGGCTGTCGGCATCGTACCATTCGATGTCGATGAATATCTGCCCGAAAGCGGAGGGGAGGGAGGGAAGAGGGGAAGAGGGGAAGAGGGGAAGAGGGGAGGAGGGGAAAAGGGGAAAAGGGGAGGAGGGGAGGAGGAGAAGGAGGAGGAGCAGGTGTTTTATCTGTTTTTTCATCTTTTCACTGGCTGGTGCGGT
>JAHYJL010000078.1 GCA_019429045.1 Bacteroidales bacterium | reverse complement strand
TCGTCGGAATTGCGGCTATCCGTGAAAAAATAAGATATTCCAGTGTGCCCGCACCGCTCCGGGGGCTGGGGATCACCTTCATCATCACCGGGTTGATGGGCATTGCTTTTATGAGTTTTTTGGGAATTAAACTGTAAACAAAATCATTCTGAATATTATGACACTACTGTTGATGGGAATCGGTCCTGTTGTGCTCACCAGCATCGTGGTCTTTCTCTTCGTGATCGTGCTGCTGGTCGCCTTATTACTCTATGCCCGGAAAAAGCTAACTCCTCAGGGGGAGGTGAAGATCGTTATCAATGAAGACAAGGAGCTTACGGTAGATCCCGGCTCTACCTTACTTTCGACTTTGTCGCAGAGCGGTATCTTCCTGCCGTCCGCCTGTGGCGGCGGGGGTACCTGCGCGATGTGCAAATGCCAGGTGCTCGAGGGCGGCGGAAGTATACTACCTACGGAGACGGGCTATTTCACCCGCAAGGAACAGCAGAATGACTGGCGCCTCGGTTGCCAGGTGAAGGTCAGAGAAGATATGAAGATCCAGATCGATCCCCATATCTTCGGGATCAAGAAGTGGGAATGTGAGGTCGTTTCCAATAAAAATGTTGCCACGTTTATTAAAGAATTTGTGGTGAAGTTGCCCGAGGGTGAAAATCTTGAATTCCAATCGGGCGGTTATATCCAGATCGACGTGCCTCCCTGTGTAGTGGACTACGGTAAAGATATCTTCGTCGAAGAGGAATACCGGTATGAGTGGGATAAATTTAAGATGTGGGACCTGAAAATGAAGAACAGCGAGCCGATCTTCAGGGCCTATTCCATGGCCAACCAGCCGGCTGAGGGGAATATCATTATGCTGAACATCAGGATCGCCACTCCGCCGTTCGACCGTAAAACGGGCGGCTTCATGAAAGTAAATCCCGGTATCTGTTCTTCCTTTGTTTTTTCCCGTAAACCGGGCGATAAAGTGACCATCTCCGGGCCGTTCGGCGAGTTCTTTATCAAGAACACGAAACGGGAGATGATGTTCATTGGCGGCGGCGCCGGCATGGCACCCATGCGGTCGCATATCTTCGACCAGTTCAAAACAGTCAAAACCGACCGGAAAACCACTTTCTGGTACGGCGGACGTTCCCTCAGGGAACTCTTCTATGTGGATGAATTCCAGGAAATTGAGAAGAAATTTCCGAACTTTAAGTTCCATATTGCGTTGTCCGAACCGAAACCGGAAGACAACTGGAAAGGCTATACCGGTTTTATCCACCAGGTGATCATCGACAATTACCTGAAACATCATCCTGAGCCCGAAGAGATCGAATATTATATCTGCGGCCCGCCCATGATGAATGAGGCCGTGTTTAAAATGCTCGACGACTTCGGCGTGCCGAAAGAAATGATCGCTTTTGATGATTTTGGAGGGTGACGGATCCATGAAAACGGCACTATCTTTGATGATAAATTAACTAAATCAAAAACCTATTTCCATGAAAACAAGCATTATTTTTTTAATGGTGTTCATGTATGCCTGTGCTTTCAATTCTGTCGCACAGGATGTTATTTACAAGAAAGACGGCACCAGGGAGGATGTCCGTGTTATCCTGATCGGTGAACGGGAAATCCAGTACAAGAAATTCAGTAACCTGGACGGTCCGGTGTATTCCATCGATAAAAGCAATATATTGCTAATCACTTATGAGACGGGTGAATATGAATTGGTGAGCAAGTCTCCCAGACCTGAAAGTACCCGGAAGCAGGAACTTGCCACCGATTTTGCGAAGAACATTCTTTCCTATCACGCGTTTGACGTTGTTTTTGGCGACTTCACCATTTCTTATGAGCGGTTAATATCCTCAGGAATCATTGGTTTTAAGATTCCCGTTTCTGTTGGATATGATTATTGGTTTGCCGACGAGGATTATGATCGGCACCACTATGGTGGCAGAAACTTTTACAGCAGGTTCTTTTCAGGGGCAGGGGTGAATTTTTACCCGTTTGGGCAGGGGATGTTCCGCTATTTTGTCGGGCCTCATGTGCGCGCCGGACACGGGATGGAATTACTTTATGATTATTCCTGGTTTTATGATGAATTTGGCAATTATTATGAGGAGGTGAAGGAGATTAGGAATGAAGGCTTCTACACCCAGTTTTTTATTGATAACGGGATGATGTTCACGCCGGTTAAAAATTTCTCTATGTCGGTTATCGCGAGCTTTGGATTCAGATATTTCCCGGAAGCATCATATAGATACGATGCGATGCGGCCGGATGGCCATTTTGCCATTAACCTCAGTTTTAAGTTTTAACAATCATACCAGTGAGATTATCATGGTTTTCCTCACTGGGGATCACGTTATGGCTGCTGGCGGCCTGTGTTCCTGAACAGCGTAAAGTTGTTTTTCATGGACAAACGCAGGGAACCTATTATGCAGTAATCTATTACGATTCCCGGGGAAGGGTTTTCCAGCCGCAGATCGACTCTATTCTCCGGGTTTTCGACCTTTCGGTATCGATGTGGGAACCCGCCTCTGTGATCTCAAGGGTGAATGCCGGTGACACGACCGTTCAACCCGATGAATGGTTTTTAGATATTTTCAGAATGTCAAAGGAAATTTCTGCTAAAACTGGAGGCGCTTTTGATTTTACTGTCGGCCCGCTGGTGAATGCCTGGGGGTTTGGTTTCAAGGGAAAACTGAAGATGGACCGGGAAAAAGTAGACAGCCTGCTGCAGTTTGTCGATTATCGTGCGGTGAAGTTGGATGACCAAAACGGAATCGTTAAACCCGATGGCTTCCGTTTTGATTTCAACGCGATTGCCCAGGGCTATGCGGTGGATGTTCTTGGCAATTTCCTGGCATCCGAGGGAATTGACCATTACCTGGTTGACATTGGCGGTGAGATCCTGGGTAACGGGCATAAGCCGGGTAAGGAGCCGTGGATTGTCGGGATTGAGACGCCCGCATCCGACAGCCTGGCCGAACGCAGCATCCACACCCGCGTCCGGCTGGTGGATAAAGCGCTGGCCACTTCGGGAAGTTACCGTAAATACCGTGAAGAAAATGACTTTAAGTATTCCCATACCATCGATCCGCATACAGGCTACCCGGTGCAGCACACCCTGCTGAGCGTTTCTGTCCTGGCCGATGATTGCGCATCGGCCGATGCTTATGCTACCGCTTTCATGGTAATGGGAGTCGAAAAATCACTGGAATTCCTTCAAACCGAACCCCGCCTCGAAGCCTTCTTCATCTCCGACGGCGGCAACGGCATTTTCCTGATCAACGCAACCAAAGGATTCAAAAAAATCATTCAAGAATAAAACAAACTCCTACCGTCCTACCGTCCTACCGTCCTACCGTCCTACCGTCTTACAGTCCTACCGCCCTACCGCCCTACCGCCCTACCGTCCTTCCACGTTCTCACAGCTCTCTCCTCCATCCCCATGGCCACAGGAGCAGCCGTATCTCTCGCCTGTCGCCGGATCTACGCTGGCGCAGCTCTTTTTGAACTCCCCCTTTTTGCTTAGCAGCATTTTTATGCCGAAACCGGCAAAGGCCAGTCCGATTAAAATGATGGAGATGATCAGTATTTTCAGTAAAGCCATGGTCTGTTATATTATCACCAAACAATATTCAGGTTTAAAGGTTCAATGTGTCAGCCACGGCGCCGGTACTCCCAGCAAAGGATGCCTGCAGCGACCGATGCGTTCAATGACTCGGCCGTGACGGAAAATGAAGGGATCCTGACCCTTTGTTGCACCAATCTATCAATCTCTTTTGATATGCCTTTCGACTCATTTCCGATAATGACAGCCGCAGGTAATGCAATCAGGGCAGAGCGGATGTCTTCCCCATCGAGAAAGGCGCCTGCAACCTGGTGTGTGCCGGCAATGGTATCAATGAAGTCCTGGAGTTCATGATAAATGACCTTAACCCGGAAAATGGATCCCATGGTGGCTTGGACAACTTTAGGGTTATAGGAATCCACAGTACCCGGAGAGCAGATGATATAACGCACACCAAACCAGTCGGCCGTACGGATGATCGTTCCCAGGTTACCCGGATCCTGTATCTGGTCCAACAGGATCACCAGGTCGCCCGTTTTACCTTTTGTGGGAAGGGATGCATCGGGAATAGCTGCCACCGCTAAAACCGCATTGGGAGTGACCAGGCTGCTGGCTTTGTGGAGTTCATCTTCCGATATTTCATGAAAATCAATCTTCCTTTCAGTGAGTTTTTGACTCCTGGAGGAATACCAATCCCCCAGGCCATAGATGGTATGAACCTGGAAATCGCTCATGATCAACTCATCTACCATCTTAATTCCCTCCACGATGAACAATTGGTGCTGCTCCCGGAACTTTCCCAGCCTGAGCGAATGCAGGAGTTTCAATTGGTTTTTGGAGAGCATGGCAGGAGTTTAATTTGTCTTCGTCATCGTGGATGGTACGCACAGGATGAAATCGGCCAGTCCCTCGTTTTCTTCTTCAAGGGCTTTGACACTGTCCTGTTCGACGGTGGCAATGGTCAGCATTTTCACCTCCGGCCTGTATTGCTGGATATACCAGACGATCCCTTCAAAATTATTGGTATGATAGGTGCCATTGTAATGGATAAACAACAGGCCCGGTTGCCAGTTCTGCAGGATGAAATGCGCCATGGTGGCATCCTTCAGCGCCTGCGCTTTGGCGATATTGGCTGTCGCATGACCGCCGGCGCCCGCCATCATTTCCACCATGTCTTTGTAACCTTTTAATTCGGGATCGTAAGGGATGGGCATTGGAGCGATCAGTTGCAGCGCTTCCGGGGAAAGTGCTTCCAATCCTTCAAAACCATCCCGGTTCACGATGGCGGCATACCGCCTGGGGACATTGGTGGCAATGAACGGGATATTGTTCTTCAGAGCATACTGCACCAGAGGTTTGTAATCGGTCTTGTAATTGTTCCAGAGCCTGGCCTCTTCTTCGAAATTACGCTCCCTCACCTTCCCGGAAAGATATTCGTTCAATACAAGCTGGTTATCGGATTCAAACATCTCGGCACCCAGGACCAGTTTATCCTGTTTTTCAAGATGAAGGTCACGGGTCAGTTCAAATTGCAGCCAGTGACTGATCGGTGAATTATGCAACTCCCCGAAAAAAACGATATCCGTATTTGAAGCTGCCTTCAGCAGATCTTTGTAATTCGCTTTTTTCCCCTTCCGGTCAAACAACTGGTAAGCCGGCTTGTCCGGTTTCATGGCAACCAGCAGCACAAATGAAACAACCGCAAAAAGTAATGTTTTCTTCATATTAGTAATCTTTATCCTTAACGGACGGGTAACCTTAACCGACGGGTTAACCCGTCGGTTATATTTCGTCGGTTATATTTCGTCGGTTATACTCCGTCGGTTTTTTAAAACTTCCCTTTTTAAGCTCTTCCAGGTAAAACGCCAGCGGCAACAGGTTTTCGATGCCATTGACGATCTGGACCTGGCCATTGTCGTTTGCCATAATGATCCGGGCTTTGCATTGATGCCGGAATTCATACTCAGCCATTACCTGCCGGCAGGCGCCGCAGGGGGTTACCGGCTTTTCCATCTTGAAATCGTCCGTGGATGCATAAATGGCTATGGATTCAACGGCCGATTCCGGGAATTGCGACTGGGCGTAAAACAAAGCCACCCTTTCGGCGCACAAACCGGAAGGATAGGCGGCATTTTCCTGGTTGTTACCGGTGACAATATTTCCGCATGATAAACGGACAGTAGCCCCTACCCGGAATGAAGAGTAGGGTGAATAGGTCTTTTCGCTGGCTTGGATGGCATGATTGATTAAATCCCTGTCTGCCGGACTTAAGTCAGCCAGTGAAGCATATTCTTCGTACCGGAGGGTGATTTTTTTAAGTTCCATAGGCTGCTAATCTTCATCCAGGGCTTTTTCCGGCTTGAACTTCCCGTCCAGGATCGCCAGGTAACTGTCATTTCTTTCCAATAGCTCCATTGCTTTGGCAATCTCCGGGTCATCTTTGAGGGAGGTGATGATCCTTCCTTTCTGGTAATAATACCGGGCAACGATTTCGTCTTTAAGGATCAGTTTCACCTCATCCCGGTAAGTGAGCAGGTCTTCCTGTTTGTCATGAAGGATTTTGGTTTTCAGCGCTTCATATTCTTCACTGATGGATTCAAAATAATTCTCCTTTATGGCATTAGCCTTAAGCTTCTCCAGTGCTTCCTCGCTGCCTGTTTGGTAATCATAATCCTTATCTTTCAGGAATTCAACCAGTTCCTGGAAGATTTCATCCGTTACCTGGAACTTTTCAGGGGAAGAGATATTATCATACCTCAAAGCAAAGTCATTGGCGAAGTCAAACAAAAGATATTTCATGATGAGCGTTTGTGTGATCTTGCTGACCCTCATGGGTTTCATGCTTATATCAGGCTGGATGCCGCCACCGTCATATACTGCACGGCCATTCTTTGTCTTGAATTCAGAGATGAGCGAATCGGGTATCTTGTCGTAGTTCCCATTGTCATCTTTGTGAAAATAGTCGATCGACTGAATGCACCTGCCACTGGGAATATAGTATTTGGCTACGGTGATCTTAACCTGGGAATTGTAGGAAAGGGGTATGACGTTTTGCACCAGCCCTTTGCCGAAAGTGCGCTGACCGATCACCACGCCACGGTCCAGGTCCTGCACAGCGCCGGCCACGATTTCGGATGCCGATGCGCTGTTGCGGTCGACCAGTACGGCCAGCGGAATTTTCGTGTCAACCGGCGTAAATCGGGTGGAATGATCCTGGTTGCGTGAGGCAATTTTCCCTTTCGTGCTGACGATCAGCTGATTTTGATCCATAAAGATATTGGCTACATTGACCGCTTCATTCAGCAAGCCGCCGCCGTTACCGCGTAAATCCAGGATAATGCCGTTCAGCTCATCTTTTCCTTTCAGGTCGAGGAATGCTTTTTTCACTTCGTTGCCTGCTTGCTGGGTGAAATTGGATAGCTTGATATACCCTATATTGTTATACAGCATACCGTAATAGGGGATGTTGGGTATTTTGATCTCTTCGCGCACTACTTTCACCTGCATGGGTTTCTGTCCGGCCCGCTCGATCAGCAGTGTGAGCTCAACACCAGGCTGCCCTTTAAGGATTTCGCTGACCTCGTCCGAGCGTCTGTCTTTCATGGATTTCCCGTTGATTTCCAGTATTTTGTCACCAGCTTTAAGCCCCGACTTCTGTGCCGGAAATCCTTCATAGGGTTCGGTGATAACCACATAATCGCCCTGCTTATGGATCAGCGCACCGATCCCGCCATACTGACCCGTGGTCATAAGTTTGTAATCTTCGGCATTCGACTCGGGGATATAGACCGTGAATGGATCCAGCGATTCCAGCATTGCCTTTATCGCTGTTTCAGTCAGCTCGCCCGGTTTGATCTGATCGGCGTAATTACGGTCAAGTTCTTTAAGCAAAGTGGTGAAAATGTCAAGGTTCTTCGAAATTTCAAAGTTGTTCTGGCTTTGTCCGAAAACCGGCGTGGCAGTTATCAGGAAAAAAGTCAGTAGGGTTAACAGGCTCAGACGGATATATTTCATAGTCATTATTATTTTTAAGTAGACAAAATAGCAGGCGGATTGTTCAGATTCCTGTTGATCTCAAAAAACAAACGTTTAAAGATAGTATTTATTTTTCTATCCATTTCGCCTCGCTGCGGAGGTGTTTTGGCGGTGTAGATGATGCACAGGAGGCATTGCCGCTCAATACCGTTCAGATAGTCATATAGCTGATGTTTTTGAAGCCTGTATGTTTCCCTGATCTGCCGGCGGATACGGTTCCGGTCGACAGCGTGCCGGAAATTCTTTTTTCCGGCAATGAACATCACCTGCGCCGGGTGGCTGGTATCAAGAGGGGTAATGAGCCAGTAAACTTTACAGGGGTAAACGAAAAATGATGATCCCTCTTTGAAAAGCTGGTCTATGCGTTTCTTTCTTCTGAGAATCTCATCTTTTGAGAAGGAGAAATCTGTCATATTCTCCTGATTTCAGGATGGTTACCTGGATTTTTTATTGTTTTTCTGCAAATATTCTTCAATGGCCATCGTCATCGAAGGAGCGGTTTTCGTCGGCGCTTCGATGGTCAGTGTCAACCCTGATTCTCTGACGGCATTGGAAGTTGTCGGGCCGAAAGCGCCAATTACCGTGTCATTCTGAACAAAACCGGGGAAATTTTTAAAGAGTGATGCGATACCGGAAGGACTGAAAAACACCAGCATATCATATTTCTTGATATCCAGGTGGGAGAGGTCACTGGCCAATGTCTTGTAAAATACCCCTTTGGTGAAGTTAACATCATTATCATCCAGGAGCTGAGAAATACTCGCTTTATGTATATCGGAACAGGGGAGCAGGTATTTTTCTTCCTTATGTTTCCGGATTACATCGATCAGGTCTTCAAAACTTTGCCTGCCGTGGAAAATTTTCCTTTTACGGTATTGAACGTACTTCTGTAAATAGAAAGCTGTTGATTCAGACATACAGAAATATTTCATTGTCTGCGGAATTTCGGACCTCATCTCAGTAGCCATTCTGAAGTAATGATCCACGGCATTCCGGCTCGTAAAGATAACTGCTGAAAAGTTGAGCAGGTTTATCTTTGATCTTCTGAATTCTCTTGCAGGAACGCTTTCGATTTTAATAAATTTAAAAAAATCGATATTCACATTATACTTCCTGGTAAGTTCGCCGTAAGGGGATTTTTCAATGTCGGTCGGTTGTGGTTGCGATACCAGAATGTTCATCAGTTATCTTGTTGATCTTAAGTTAATACTGCATTCTCATGGCAACCATTTTTTCCCTGTCAGGATGAGAAAAAATATTTGCTAAAAAATTTTGCCGCAAATACCAGTGGTAAAATTTCGAGGGTGCAAAGGTATAAAAATAAATGATACAACGAATATTTCGTGTCTGATAAACCGATGGCGACCCCCCTTATGAGGCGTAAAAGCACGACTATAACTGCAACTCCGGCAGTGACATACAGGAAAAATTCCGGATAGGTATAGCTGATGAGTAACAACAATGGCAGGAGAATGATGCCCAGCGCCAGGTTGAATATCATGATTGTCTGGATGTATTCTGACCCTGTTTCCTGGTTTTTAAAGATCAAACTTATCAGGTAAATGAAAATTATTTTAGCCAGGAATGCCAGGAAGTAGAACCCTGCAAACTGGAGATAAAGGGTAAAATATTTTATTTCTCCGGTGAAGTCTGGAACAAACATTCCCATCACAAGGTGTGCCATGACAATGAATGAAATGCCATGAATAAAAATAAGCGGAATGAAGCTCTGGTGCAAATATACCGGACTTTCCCTGATCATTTGCAGCGCTGCGGACCTTTTAAATATAGAAGCAAAAAGCAAATGAATCCGTTTCAGGTGATAATACCGGGTTGCAGTCAGAATGGCAAGACCCAGAAAGATGAGCCAGAACACCCATTGGTCCTGGTATTGTGGTTTATTGAGCGGATCAATTATGATCGCTGCCGGGCCTGTTTCCAGAAATGGGGGAGGAGTCTGCATACCAGTAGACCGGTAATATATCTCAAAAAGACCGGGATCAAGAAATTCGCAGATTGACCTGCCCGGATAAAGAAATAACGTATCGGTCAAAACTCCTTCCAAAGTGAAGATATATGATTAAACCCGTCAGGCCGAGATATCAAGCGATACACTCACCCCGGTATCCTGGTTAAAGACCACCGTGAATCCAAGTTTTTTAAATACTGTAATCATGGCCTGGTTATCTTTCGTTGTCTCCGCAACAACGCGTTTCAAATGCCATTGTTTTGCGATTTCAACGCAGTACTCGGTCAGGATGGTCCCCAGCTCTTTTTTCTGCCAGGCATCCGAGATCAGAACTGCATACTCTACAGTTTCGTGGTCCAGGTCAGCAATCAGCCGGCCCACCCCGATCAGTTTTTTCTTACCATTTTCAGTCACTTCTGCCACGATGGCAATCTCCCGCGCATAGTCGATAAAGCAAAATTGTGTGGCAATTTCATGAGAGTCGTAATGGAAGTTATAGCGGAACCGGGAGTAGATTGATTCTTTTGAGCAACTGCCCAGCAGCTCCAGCCAAAGTGGTTCGTCTTCAGGCTTGATAGGACGCAGCAGAATTTTGCTTCCATCGGCTAATTTAGCCGGCTTGGTATATTTATCCGGGTAGGGGTGCATAAGGAGGTGTGAAAACTCCGGCAACTCTTTTCCGACCAGTTCCTGGTCAATCACGATGCGCGCATCCAGGGCGATCACGTCGTTGGTGGTAACCAGCAACGGGTTGATATCCAATTCAAGGATTTCAGGATAATCGGCAGCCAGATAGGAAAGCCGGATGATAACCTCGATGAGTTTTTCGATATCCTTTGCCGGGGCGCCCCGGTAGCCTTTCAGGAACGGATAGATCTTCAGTGAACGGATCATGGTACGCGTCAGGCGTTCATTCAATGGCGGAAACGCCAGCTTGGTATCCTGGAAAACTTCGGCGCCTACGCCCCCCATACCGACAAGCAATACGGTGCCGAAAACGGGGTCCTTTTTAATGCCCAGGATCATTTCCGATGCATCTTTGACATTTACCATCGGCTGAATGGTCACCCCTTCTATCTTGGCTTCGGGCATCTTTTCCTTGATCCCACGGGTCATATTCTTGAAATTGTTCCAAACGCCGTCTTCGTCCTTGATATTGAGGACCACCCCACCGACATCCGACTTATGCGTGATATCAGGTGAGTGAATTTTCATTACCACCGGGTAACCTATTTTGTTGGCTATATCTGCCGCATCGATCGCCGATTTGGCCACCTGAGGCTGGGTAGTAGGTATGCCATAGGCGGCAATCAGCGCTTTGGAGATGTCTTCAGAAAGGATACGTTCCTTGGTAAAATGTTTCCCGACAAATTCTTTCCTGACCTTTTTCCGGTCCAGGGTAAATGATACCGGAAAGTCCTTGGGGGTCTCGAAAAGTGAATCCAGGTTGCGGGAATAATTGGCCAGTGTCATGAAGGCCCGGATGGCGCCTTCGGGAGTATCATAAGTGGAAATGCCGTGTTTATTGAAAATATTGATCCCTTCCCGCATGCTCTGGCCGCCCAGCCATGCCGCCATGATCGGCTTGGTAGTAAATTCGGATAATTTGGCCACTTCTTGCGCTGATGCGGTTGGATTGGTCATGGCCTGAGGCGTCAGAATGACCAGCACCGCATCGACTTCCGGGTCTTCCAGAACGATCTTGGTGGCTTTGGCCAGCCGCTCCGGTGAAGCGTCCCCGAGCACGTCGACCGGGTTGCCATGCGACCAGAAAGGTGGTAAAAAGTCATTCAGCTTTTTCATGGTTTCATCGGAAAGCTTTGTAAGCTTGCCGTTCATGGAGATCAGAGAGTCGGTGGCCATAACGCCGGGACCGCCGGCATTGGTGATGATAGCCAGGTCCCTTCCCCTGGGGATGTTTTTCCGGGCCATCAGCTCGGTGAAGTTGAAAATATCGCCGATATCAAACACCCTGGCTACCCCGGCACGTTGAAATACCGCGTCATAGACAGCATCCTCCGAGGCCATGGCGCCGGTATGCGATGCCGCTGCCGCAGCCGATTCGGGGTATCTTCCCGCTTTGTAGACGATGATGGGTTTCTTCCGGGCAAAAGCACGGGCAGCCGTCATAAACTGCCGGGCCTTCATGATCGATTCAACATAGAGGATGATGGAGCGCGTGTTGGGGTCCTGTCCGAAAAAATCGATCAGGTCGCCGAAACCGACATCCATCGTGTTACCGATAGAGACAAAGTAGGAGAAACCGATGTTTTCTTCCTGCGCCCAGTCAAGGGCAGAGGTGCAAAGAGCTCCCGACTGGGAAATGAAGGCTACATGTCCTTTCTTGGGCATTCCGGAAGCAAAACTGACGTTCATATTGTACCCGGGAACGATGATACCCAGGCAGTTCGGCCCGATCACCCGCATTCCTTCGAATTTCTTCACTTCCGCCATGACCTGCTCTTCGAGCTTCATCCCCTCTTCACCTGTTTCCTTGAATCCGGCCGACATAATGATGATACCCCGGATGCCTGCTTCCCCGCATTCTCTCACGATACCCACCACCGATTTGGCGTTGGTGCAGATCACCGCCAGGTCGGGGATTTTGGGAAGGCTTTTGACATCCTTGTAACAGGGGATGCCCATGACTGCTTCATGCTTGGGGTTTATCGGGTAAACAACTCCCTGGAAACCGCCTCCGACAAGGTTTTTCAGCGTGATCCCACCCACGCTGTTCGGATCGTTCGAAACACCGATGATAGCGATACGCTGCGGCCTGAATATCTTTTGCAAAGTTCTTACTGCCATTTTTCAAGATAGATTTAAGTAATTCTTCAGTCGAATGCAAAATTACTTTTTTTTTGTGAAAAGATTAACAGTGTGGGAAAATAAATGGCTCTATGCCCTACGCCCTACGCCCTAAGCCCTTTACAATAAACCCTGTACTGTTTGCAAACTGTTCCGCCCATTTTTTCCATTTCGGCCCTGACCTTATGATTGGTTTCCAGCATCAGGTGGCCATTGATCGTTTTGATACCGCGGCGGCTGGCAGATTCCAGCATTTTGGTGCCCATCATGACATCCAGTCCGGTACCCTGGTGGGATCGCCTGACACCGCCCAGCATCAGCACCAGGTAATCGGTGCGCTTCATTTCTATTAAAACACGGATAAAACCAAACGGAAACAACCTGCCTTTGGTTTTTTGCAGCGCAGGCCCCAAATCGGGAATGGCAATGATAAATGAGATCACCTGGTCATTTTCCAATACAACTTTGATGAAATCGGGATCGAGGATCATCATATAGTCATTGGCGAACTTTATCATCTCCGGCCGGTCGAGCGGTACGAAACCGTAAATATCGGAATAGGTTTCGTTCAGCAATTCAAGAATGGGTATGATATAGGGCTTGAACTCATGCTTCTTCCGGAATTCCAGGTTTTTCAGGTTAGGGTTCTGCGTTACCCTTTCATAAATCCGCCGGTAGAAGTCGGGAATCTTTTCCGGGACAGGGATCAGGTACTCCACCAGGTCGATCTCTTTTCCGTAGCCCTCATTTTCAACCAGTTCAGCATAATAGGGGAAATTATAGGGCGTAATGATCACGGCCCGCTGCTCAAAGCCCTGGATCAGAAGCCCTTGCGGATCTTTATCGGAGAATCCGTAAGGGCCGATCACGCCGTCCATGCCTTTGTTTTGTGCCCATTTGTCGACGGAATACAGAAGTGCATGGCTTACTGCGGCGTCGTTGATACAGTCAAATTTAAAGAAGCGGGCCCTTTTCTGGCCGGTCCTTTCATTGTATGCCCTGTTAATGATCCCCATTACCCTGCCGCACAGTTCACCCGCCCGGTAAGCCAGGAACAGGATGGTGTCGGCATTCGCCAGGGCTTTATTTTTCCTGGGGTTGAGGAAGTTGATTTCGTCCTTATAAATAGGGGGCAGCCAGAATTGACTGCCCCTGTAGAGTTGAAAAGGATAATGAATGAATTGCTTGAGTTCCTTTCGGGAAGAAACTTCTTTCACTTCAATGCTCATTCTTTATGGACCGCAGGCTTGACAAGTGATATCGTCACAACGGCCAGCAGGCATAATATTCCGCAGATAGTGAAGGCCAGCGGAAAATTCCCCATATCGCCGAGCCTGCCGCCCATGATGGGGCCAAAGATGCCGCCGATGGCATAGGCCAGGAACACCCAGCCATAATTCTGTCCGACATGTTTGGTGCCGAATGTGTCGGCTGTAATTGTCGGG
>JAHYJL010000077.1 GCA_019429045.1 Bacteroidales bacterium | reverse complement strand
ACAGAAAAACAATCTTCGAAAATATCGTTCTTTAATATTTTGTTCCTTTGCAAATCGGAAATTAACGATGCAGATTTACTTGCATTCTTATTTACCGAAAATCTGCATTTGTAATTACCGATTACAAGAGGGTGTATCAGAAGTCGTTTTCACATTGTTGTATGCCGTTTATTATTCTTGCACCAACGGGTAAACCCGTTGGTTCCTAATATGTTGCAAAAATTGGAGCCGACGGGTTCACCCGTCGGAGCACCAAAAAGATGGTATGGAACGACTTTTGAGGCACCCTCTTATCAGGACGATTTTAATTTTCGTCCCAAGGGACGAGGAATTAATCCTGATGTAATTAAAAAGTATGCCCTGAAAACTTTTAAAGGGTGTTGCAAGGTATCCTGCCGCTGGTGCTGTGAAAAAAACGCTAATTTTAGGGTGCGAGAAATAATCTTATGGAAATAAAACAGTACCTGGCGGAGGTGAACCGGCTTTTTAAGAGCGGGGCGGCGACGGAACACAGCTACCGCGGTTACCTGGTGCTGCTGATCCGTGCCCTGGCGCCGGAGGTCGACGTGACCAACGAGCCGCAACGGATCGCCTGCGGGGCGCCGGACTATATCATTACGAAAAAGGGAATCCCGGTTGGCTTTATCGAGGCAAAGGACGTCGGGGCCGACCTTTCCAGCCGCGCCTACAAGGAGCAACTCGACCGGTACAAAGGCTCGCTGAACAACCTGATTGTCACGGACTACCTGACCTTCCAGTTCTTTATCGACGGTGTGCCGGCCTCGTCCGTCTCCATCGGGCAGATACAGAACGGGCGCGTGGCGGCGTTGCCGGAACAGTTCGACCGCTTCACACGGCGCATGACGGAGTTCTGCCGCTTCACGGGACAAACCGTCGGCTCGTCGCAGAAACTGGCGCGCCTCATGGCGGCCAAGGCGCGGCTGCTGGCCGATGTCATTGAGCTGGCATTATCAGGAGAACAAACCGCCGGGAACCTGTTCGAGGAGGCTAACAATACCTTACGGGAGCAAATGGATGCCTTCAGGAAGGTTTTAATACATGACATAGATAACAAGTCTTTCGCCGACATGTACGCCCAGACGATCGCCTACGGCATGTTCGCCGCCCGCCTGAACGACCCCACGCTCGACACCTTCACGCGGCAGGAGGCGGCCGAGCTCGTGCCACGGTCAAACCCTTTCCTGCGGCGCCTCTTCCAGTATATCGCCGGCTATGACCTCGACGACCGGATCAAATGGATCGTCGATGCGCTGGCCGACCTGTTCAGGGCCACCAACGTGGCGGAGCTCATGCGCGACTTCGGCGCGAAAGAGCACCGGCACGACCCGATCATCCATTTCTACGAGACCTTCCTGTCGGAATACGACCCGGCATTGCGCAAAAGCCGCGGTGTGTGGTACACGCCGCACCCGGTGGTGAGCTTTATCGTCCGCGCCGTCGACGACATACTGCAGCAGGAGTTCGGCCTGCCGGACGGACTGGCCGATACCGGCAAAGTAAAAATAAAGGTGAACGAGCAGGGGAAAAAGGTCGAAAAGGAGGTGCACCGGGTGCAGGTGCTCGACCCGGCCACCGGAACGGCCACGTTTTTGGCAGAGGTAATCTCCCGGATCCACCGGAAGTTCGAAGGGCAGGAAGGGCTTTGGAGCGACTATGTCGAACAGCACCTGATCCCCCGGCTGAACGGCTTCGAGATCCTGATGGCGTCGTACGCCATGGCGCACCTGAAGCTGGAACTGCTTTTGAAAGAAACAGGATACCGGCCGTCGCGCGACCAGCGGCTGCGCATTTACCTCACCAACAGCCTCGAAGAATTCCATCCCGACACCGGCACCCTGTTCGCCTCCTGGCTCAGCCACGAAGCCGGCGAAGCCAATATGATCAAACGCGACACACCCGTTATGGTGGTGCTCGGAAATCCGCCGTATTCGGTGAGTAGTAGTAATAAGGGACCCTGGATAAAAAATAAGATAGCTGATTACAAAAAAGACCTGAATGAAAAGAAGTTAAACCTGGATGATGATTACATAAAATTTATCAGGTATGGTGAATATCTCATCGAGAAGAATGGTGAAGGAATCTTAGCGTATATTTCAAATAACAGTTTCATTGATGGTATTACGCATCGCCAGATGCGAAAGCATTTGCTGGAAACCTTCGATAAGATATATATTCTTGATTTACATGGAAATGCAAAGAAAAAAGAAATAGCTCCAGATGGCGGCAAGGATGAAAATGTGTTTGATATAATGGCGGGGGTCTCGGTAAACATTTTCGTTAAGAAGGGCAAGATTAAGTGTGATAAATCAGGTGATGTATTCTTTAATAGTGTTTTAGGTAAGAGAGATGTTAAATATGAATACTTGAAATGTGAGCGTATTATATCAAATATTTGGGAGATAGTAAATTGTACACCACCCTATTACTTTTTTGTTCCCACTAAATTTTGTAATCAAGATATCTATGAAGATGGCTTTAAACTTGATATATTATTCAATGAAAATGGAACTGGATTCGAAACTCAACAAGATAATTATGTAATATCATTTGAAGAATATACAATTGAATCGAAAATAGAGGAGCTTAACAAAATTCTCAATAAAGATGAAAAAATTATTAGGATACTAAATGACATTAAAAACTCAATTGTTCGAAAAGTTTTATTTAAGTTATTCGATTATAGATACTCATTATACAGTAAAAATAGCTCTGGTGTAATGGGAAGGCCTAAGTATGAATTATTAAAGAATCTCTTAAAGCCTAACCTTTGCCTATTAACAACCAGATTCGGAACTGACGGATTCACTACTTTTATATCTAAAGAATTGGTTGCTCATAAATCAGCAACAGCATATGATAAAACAGTTTGTTGTCCGTTATATTTATATTCAGATTTTGATAATAAGCAAATCATTGAAGAATCTGATACAGAATTATTTGGTGTAACTAATAGCAGGAAACCAAACTTAAATCCTGAGATAATTAATAGAATCGCCGAATCCCTGCAACTGACATTCACCCCCGAAAAAGAGACCACCGAAGGCACGTTTGCCCCGATTGATTTGCTCGATTACATATATGCAGTGCTGCATTCGCCGGCGTACAGGGAGAAATACAAGGAGTTTTTGAAGATCGACTTTCCCCGCGTACCGTATCCGGCAGATGCCGCTTCTTTCTGGCGGCTGGTGAGGCTCGGCGGGGAGCTGCGGCAGCTTCACCTGATGGAAAGTCCGGCGCTCAGCCGCCTGATCACCCGCTACCCGGCCGGCGGCAGCAACCGGGTGGAAAAAGTGCTTTACCGCGACGGCAAGGTTTTCATCAACCCGGAACAGTACTTCGACGGCGTGCCCGAAGCCGCCTGGCAGTTTTATATCGGCGGCTACCAGCCCGCCCAGAAATGGCTCAAAGACCGCAAAGGCCGCACCCTTCTTTTCGACGACATCCTGCACTACCAGAAGATCGTTGTTGCCCTGGCGGAAACGGAGCGGGTTATGAGAGAGATAAACATCGACCAGAATCATCGACGCATCGACACATTGAACATTGATCATTGAACAATGATTTCAATGTTAAGTGTGTCGATGATCAATGCGTCGATGATCAATGCGTCGATGTTCAATGCGTCGATGATCAATGCGTCGATGATTCTTGCGTCGATCGTCAATGCGTCGATGCGTCGATGAAACTTATCAACATCCCGGGTATTTTTTTCATTTTTTCCGATTAACATATTGAAAGGAGAAAACATTTTATGAACAATCGGGAATTGGAAAACCGGCTTATTTCTTTCGCAGTCGAAATTATTGGAAAAACAGACCGGTTTCGGAAGGACAACGCGTTAAAAAACCTTGTGGAGCAAATCAACCGCTCGGCATCGTCGGTTGCCTTGAATTACGGTGAAGCTCAAAGTGCTGAGTCCAAAAAAGATTTTATCCATAAAATCGGGCTGGTGATGAAAGAACTTCGGGAAACGCACACCAATCTGCGTATTATCCATCGTCTTGCAAACGAAGCAGATAACATCGAAATCGACCGGCTGATCGACGAAAACGACCAGCTGCTTGCGATTTTTTTCAAAACGCAGCAAACCGCGAGGAGATCATCTACGCATTGACGATCGACGCATTGAACATCGACGCATTGAACATAAAAAATCATTGTTCAATGTTCAATGATCAATGTGTCGATGCGTCGATGATTATGGAAGATGCGTCGATGAATCTGGTAGGCGCTTTATTGTCGCCCGTAAGCATATGTACTTCAATGCCCCCCGGATATCATCAAGGGCCATTATCATGGCGCCCTGCTACGCTCTACGCCCTAAGCTCTACGCCTAATTTTGATGTTGTTCTCTAAGCAAATCATTCACAATCTTCACCGGGTTGAAGGTGACGATGGGCACTTCGACGAAAACGGTGATCCAGTGCGCCATGGCGCCGTTCCACAGGCCGGGCAGCTCGAGGGCTTTCAGCGGTTTGCCGTCTTTGGACTTGACGGAGATGAAGCCGGTGTTGTGATCGATGAACTGCCGCAGGTCGAATTGCTCTCCTTTGTAGTTCTTCAGGCTGCAGACCAGGTCGACCGGGTTGAAATGGGTGGAAGCTTCAAGGATACTTTTTTGCTCCGGATTATTTAAATTGACCTGGGAAGATTCGATGATCTGCAGCGAAATGTCGCCCTGCCGGTTCTTCACCCAGAAAGGCCCGCCGCCGGGTTCTCCTGCGTTCCTGACCATGCCGCAGATGCGGACAGGGCGGTTCAGCAACTGGTGCAGGTGGTTCACCCTTTTACTCTCTTCCCAGCGGCCGAAATCAGTAGGGAAAGTGATGTTCATCTGCTTTTCGCAAAAAGTAATCGCCTCTTTTAGGGTCGATACGGACGGTGGTTTTTGTTCGAGGGCCCGCAGGAATGAGAATGTTTTGCCCTGCAACTGCATCAGCAGCCCGCCCAGGAGTTTCTTATACCGGTAGGTCTCTGCTTTCAGCCGGTCGGGCACCATGTTGTCGATATTTTTTATGAAGACCAGGTCGGCATCGATCTCATTGAGGTTTTCGATCAGCGCGCCATGGCCGCCCGGGCGAAATACCAGCGAGCCGTCTTTCTCCCGGAAAGGCTCGTTGTTTAGGTCGACGGCGATGGTATCGGTGGAGGTTTTCTGTATGGAAAAGCTTACATCGTAATTGACCCCGAACATGCTCTCGTAGTAGGGCTGCACGTAAGCGATCAGGTCCTTGAAGCTGGACATGTGCTCCGGCGAAACGGTGAAGTGGACCATCACGTTTTTGCTCCTGTTGGCGCAGTAATGCGCTCCTTCGACAAGGTGCTCCCCGGCGGAGGTCCGGGAAAAGGTACCGTAGTGATGGAATTTCACCAGTCCTTTGGGCAGGTTGGCGTAATTCAATCCTTTTTCAGTCATAACGAAATCGAGGATCGGGCCGTAATCTTCCTTATCAAGACATTCTTCCAGGTTTTTGCCCGACTTGGCCATGATCTTCTTCAGATCGTCATAAAAAGCGAACTGGTTGAGATGCTGGAAGAAATACCGGACGCTGCTGAAACTGTGATCGGCCAGCAGTTCTTTTTCCTTCGCCGTATTGCCCAGCGCCTCCCTGAATTCAAAGAGGTGCTTGAACATCCGCGTGGCGGCCCCCGAGGCGGGAACGAATTTCACCAGCTTGAGGTCTTTCGCCGTCCGCTCGAAATTGGTGATAAGTTCGTGGATCTCCTTTTCGGTAAAGGTGCGGATTCCCTTCTCACGGGTCGCCGGCGCGATGAGCCGGGCGTAAGGAAACCCGTCTTTAAAGTACTGTATCTGTTTTTCGATAGTTTCAGGGGAAATCCCCATGGCAGCGATCTGGTACAGGTCTTTTTTCGTCAACATAACATATTTTTTTGATGGTTTTCCGGATCATTCCTGAAAAAATCCAGGTTGTAAAATTAATGATCCTTGCCAGATTCTCAAAAAAAAATGAAGATGGATTTTTAAAACGGATTTTTATAATTTTGTTGCCGGGCTCGATGAAATGTATTACTTTTGCACCCGCTTAACAGCCCAGATGGCGGAAGTGGTAGACGCGCATGGTTGAGGGCCATGTGACCTAAGGTCGTGCAAGTTCGAGTCTTGTTCTGGGCACGCCCAAGTGGCGGAACTGGTAGACGCGCTACATTCAGGGTGTAGTGACCGCACGGTCGTGCAAGTTCGATTCTTGTCTTGGGCACTTTTTTAAAATAAGGGACTGTCTCAAAAGTCAAAAAGTCTCGTTTTTTAAGTAGTCCGACGACTATTTTGTAGTCCAACGACTAAAGCCGTTGGTTCCAAGAATACTGCAGTTTGAACCGACGGCTTTAGTCGTCGGAAGGAAAAACTACCAACCGACGGCTTTAGTCGTCGGAAGGAAAAACTACCAACCGACGGCTTTAGTCGTCGGAAGGAAAAACTACCAACCGACGGCTTTAGTCGTTGGAGCACGACCCAAATCCAGGCAGTAATTCGATTGCATAGACTTTTGAGACAGCCCCTTTTTAAACAGCTGATTGATTATCATTCATGGTGAACAAAAAAATTATCAGAAAAGTGGTGGCTGCCATTGTTCTTTTTTTGTTGCCCAATGCCATGTCCCTGGCGCAATGCAAAGAATCCATTACCCGGGCTGAAAACTCCCGGATCGAAGGGATCGTCAGGGGAGCGGACCATTACTACCGCAACCTGATCATCCAGGATATCGCCTTGGCTGCGGGCATTTCGATGCAGGAGGTAAGCATCCGGCTGGATTATAAGCTGAATATAACTGTTGATAAATGTGTCCCGGGCCGCCTGGATATTTCCGTAAACCCCATCTCCGGCTGGTGTGATCCTCATTTATACCGGGAATTTGACGTTTCGGCTTCACTGGCCCCCAGCCGCGCCGACCTGGTCTTCTATCTCCGGAACCACCTGGGCATTATATTCGATAGTGTAATGATTGCCGGGGTTCCCCTGGGCCCGGATACAGGGGATGTTTTTTCACGGCAGATCGACATCAGCCCGTTGGATGGGCAGGTTTCCCAGATTTTTGCCCGTGCAGCTTTTCATTATGATAAGCAGGCCTATGACGGTTTTCGCGATCATGTGCTGATCATCGACGAGTATTATGCGGCGGCCGTTATGGCCGATAGCGCTTACCGGCTCATTACCAATGGATTTTTGTCGGAAAATACATCACCCGTCCAAATTTTTCTTCGCCAGGCTGAGATAGAAAGGATTGCACGCTATGTCCACCCCGCTGCATTCGACAGCCTGACAGCCTTCGGAACCCATGATCATGCTTCACTGACGGCGAAGCACCGGCGACTGGAACGAAGTAGCACCCGGTACAAGACGCTTTTTAAGCAATCCCGGCCAGGCGAGCCATTGTTTCATTCCCCTCTGGCCGCCCGTATCCTCATTGAAGAATGGCTCGACTGGCAGGACCATTATCGCCGCATGGCATATCATACCGAATATAAATTCATCAACTTCTTTGAAGATTTGGCCATACCGCAGTTTTCAAACAGCGCCCTTCAGCAATGGAATAACAAGCTGAAAGATGCGATGATCAATCCATGGATTTACCGGGATTATTTGACTGTGAGTATGTTCCTGGCGCTGACAGAAAGGGCGGAACGATTTGAAAATGCCGGTTCCCAGATGCATGCGCTCCGGTATTATGAAGCGGCGATGAAATTGGCTGTCCTGACGCATTTGCGCGACCGGGAAGAAACGGCGCTTTTAAGGGTTTGTCAGATGAAGCAGGAAGTCATGCTCTCCTATCTGCGGATTGCCGGTTTGGCCGCCGGCAAAGATAATCCGGGGCTGGCCGTGCAGTATTTCCACCGGGCCCGTGATCTGTATCACAGCAACCACCTGCATTGTGTGGATAAGGACACACTGGCCGGCTTCGGGCGGATGATGTACGCCGGTTTTGAATCGAAGGTCCCGTCACTGATCGGGGCGGGCGCCTTTCGCAAAGCGAACTCCTTCCTGCAGGAGATAAAAGCGCGTTGCGATGAAAACACCGGTTATTCATGTCCTGAGGATTTAACAGCCTGGACGACGGACGTTAACCAGGGGCTTTATGAAGAAATGATCCGCCTCGCCCGCCGCCTGATCAACAGGGATGAACTGGCCGAAGCGGAACAGCTCTTCAAACAGGCCGGCGCCATGCGGTATTCTGTCCGCCCTGTTGCTGATGAGCGCTGGATTGAAAGCCGGCTCCGGCAGATGCATTATGATGATTTTATTGATGAAGGGATCCGTTATTTCAACAAGGAGGAATACGACTTCGCACTATATTACTTCAGCAAGGCGTATCATTTTCAGCAAGGTAACCTGCTGTCGTTGAGGAAAGAATTGCCGGAATACCGCAGGGAATCATCCCGGCATGTCATTGAAAAACTGTTTTCGGATACGCGGCTGAAAATCTGGGCGCATGACCTGGAGACGGCCCGGCATTATCTGGAACAGGCGGGCAGTATGTTGGCCGAATACCGGGTTGCTTCGGACGACCCGCTTAAAATTGAATATGAAAGGCTTCAGCATGAGGTATTTACATCAGAATGTATCGCGGCCAGGGATGTCTATGATGCGTTGATGGAAGGGGTTTTCAGGGCCAGGGAACGACAGGATTTCATGGCCGCGCATAGCCTGGCGGTGGAGGCGGTCAACCACTCTCTGGATCATATTTCCTGCAGGATAAGGGATGACCGGGCCTGGTACCAGAGAGTGGTACTGGAGCCACTGTCGGGTTTCCAGCAAAAGGAAAAGGCGCTGGATTTGCTGGCTGCCGGATCGCCGGAGCCTTACCTGGATGCTTTCCGGGAACTGAATTCGTATTATTCACGGCAGAAATTGCTGGAACAGGGTGTTGTGTTCATTTCATTGAAGGAAAGGGTTTTAAGGGCTGATGACATCGAATTTCTGACCGGTATGTACGATCATTATGTCCGGATGAACGACCCGGAGCAATGCCTGGCGCTGCTTCATGTCCTGCATGAAAAAGGAGCGGAGTGGAAGACGATGTCCGGACGGCAGTGGGACCTGGCTAAGGATTTTGCGAAAGCCGATGTAAAGAACCTGGAAAACGAAACCATGCCGTGGGAATTCATGCGTGCGCATGTGGGAACCGATCTATGGTTCAGGCCTTTCCGGTTGTCGTACAAGCTGGCCTGGATCGGGGAGACCAAAGGGAAATTCCGTTACTGGCCTTTGATCTGGAAGAAATAATGCTTTTCTTTGTAAAAACTGATTTAAAACAACATACTATGAAACGACTTTTGCTCATCAGCAATTCGACCAATGCCGGGGAAGCTTACCTGGGCTGGCCAAGGCAGTATATTACTGATTTTATGGCGGGTACGGGTGTCAAGGATATTTTATTCGTACCATACGCGGGGGTTAACCTGGCTGCCGAAAGCGTTGAGGCTTCCTATGATGTCTATGAAAAACGGGTACAGGGTGTCTTCCGCGAACTCGGTTACGGGATTTATTCCATCCACAGGGAGAAAGACCCGGTGGCGGCCGTGAAAAATGCCAAAGCCATCGCGATAGGAGGGGGGAACACATTCCACCTGGTGTATATGCTGCACAAGCTGAACCTGGTCCCGGTCATACGGGAAAGAACGCTGGCGGGGATGCACTTCATGGGCTGGAGCGCCGGCGCCAACGTAGCCTGTCCGACCCTATGCACCACCAACGATATGCCCATCATCCAGCCCGCCAGCTTTGATACGATGAACCTGGTGCCGTTCCAGATCAATCCCCACTACCTCGATGCCAATCCCGAGGTCCATGGCGGCGAAACGCGCCAGCAGCGCATCGAAGAGTTCCTGACAGTGAACCGCGACATGACGGTGATCGGCTTAAGAGAAGCCACCCTGATCCAGGTGGAAGGAGACCAGTACACCCTGAAAGGCGCCCGGCCGATGCGGGTGTTCCGGTATGGGAAGGAAGGGGAGGAGAGTGCTGAGTTCTGAGTTCTGAGTGCTGAGTGATGAGTTCTGAGTGCTGAGTTTTGAGTGCTGAGTTTTGAGTGAAATTATTGCAAATTTTTTATTAACAGGGCGGGTATAAATTGCTCCTTTTGGTAATTAACATAAAAAGTTAATTATGGAAGGACCAATCTATCAAAATCTCATGAATTTTCAATCCGGATAATCGGGGTATATAAATTATTGTGTGATCATCATGAAACTATTATTTCTCGCCAACTACTGGCATCAGCAACCAGTATTGGGGCTAATATAAGGGAAGCATTCGCAGCCAGCAGTCGTAAAGATTTTATTAATAAAATGACGATTGCATCAAAAGAAGCACGTGAGTCAAAATATTGGCTTGAACTTATCCAGACAAGCAAAATCATTGACATCGACGTATTGGATTTAATTAACTTAAACAATGAACTCATTAAGTTGCTGAATAGTATCATTTTGACTTCCAAAGGCGAAACAAGAAGAAAATAGCACAATCCTAAACTCATCACTCAGAACTCAGCACTCAGCACTCAGAACTCATCACTCAGAACTCATCACTCAGAACTCATCACTCTCATCTCAGAATCCCAAAATTCACTCCGCCGACAGCAATCACGCCGCCGGGCTCTGAATAGGCAGCTGTGTTTCCGTTGAAATTTGATCCGAAGCTGAACCTGAGGGTGATGTCCTGGGTAATCAGGTAGGAGAGGTTGCCGATCCAGGAGTAGGTCCACGGGCTGCTGATGTTTTCCGGTACTTCAGACGCGTTCCGGGCGATGCCTTCAAAAGAGATGTTCCAGTCGTTGCGGTTGAACTGGAATTTGACGCCGAAGTCGAGGTAATGACCGGCTTCCACCCGGTTGTCATTCCAGATATAGCGGATGATGCCGAGGAAATCCAGCGATTGCACCAGTCCCAAATCGGTTTCGCTGCTCAGATCCAACCGGTACGAAGGGGTCAGCCAAATGCCTGCCCTGGCAAAAACAGCATCTCCCCAGGCATTGTTTTGCAAAACCGAAACGCCCGAATGGGCCAACTCCAGGATAAAGCCTTCCCGTGCAAACGGGGTGATCCGCTGGTTGATCCGGCCGGCAGCCATGGTTTTATTCTCCGTCAGCGTATCCAGTTCGTTATCCAGCATGGCCAGCAGAATGTTTTTGTCCTGGATAACGACAAACTGGCCTTTGTAAAGATCCAGGGCCACGGAAATGTCGGCTTTCATCCCGTCAGGAATATCTTTTCTTTCATGTAAAGCGTATTTGGCCCTCTCCATAGCCCGGGAAATGCTCTCATAGGGATCGGCGCCGCTCGCCAGGTTATGCAGCATCAGTTGCAGCAGGCGGACAAAAATGGTCCTGGAGTCGGCCGTGGCCCATTCCTGGAAGTCGTTATAGGTTGGTTTGTGCACCGTTCCGGGTATGATGGTGATGCGGATGCCGTATCCGATGCCTGTGCCTTTGTGCAGTTGTCCGAATACGACGGAATCGGTGGACGAGGTGGCCAGTGAGAGGGCGAAATTCTTCTTTATCGCAGGCCAGGGCCGTTTGTCGAAATAGTCGTTGGCAATGAAACTATGGCTGTTATTGGCCGGTTCTTTCTTATTCCAGTTGAATGGATTGACCTCCATGGCGAAGTTGGGTTGCAGGGTGCCGTTGACCAGTCCCGATTGTATTCCGGCTGCAAAATCCCTGGGGGTGGAAGGGCGCTGGATATGGGTCGGTTGCACGCCCATCAAGACATAGGCAGGACTGCTGGTGAGCTCAAGCTGCTTCAAGGCAGGCTCCTGGGCGAAAACGCAGCTTATCAGAAGAAAAAAGCAGATAAAACAACAGATCCTATTCATCTTCTGACGGTATTAAAATAAATCTGAAATAAAAGACAGAATTGGCCGTAGGATGGCTGGCATCATCCATTATGAATTCAGCCAGCATTTCATTATCCGCTTTGATGGTGAGTTTGCTGGTGATGGGGATGGATGACCCATCCGAATGACTTGTCGTTGTTTTGAATTTCGTGGCATCGACCCTCACCCCGATAGTTCTGTCAAAGAGTTGATCAGCTTTATTCAACGGGTGGTCTTCGAAGATCAAATCTTTCACGGCATAGATTAAATCGATAAGCGCATATCCGGCGATTTTGATCAGGTCCATTTCGGGTATGACGCCAGATGAAAGGTAGATCATCTTTTTTCGATCGGCGGGTGATACCGGGATGCTTACCGGATCGCCATCGTTGTAATTGAATTCGGCCATGTGAAAAATGATTTTGTTATTGGATTAATCGGAAATGTATTCTAAAGTTATATATTTCACCGCATAATCTGTTTCCAGGTCGGGAAAATCTGCAGCCAGTGTAATGATGTGGCCTGAAATATTGATTATTTCCGCCCCTTCAGGCCAGTACTTCTCCGGTTCGGCGGCCCAGACGCGGAATTCCTGCCGGCTGGCGCGGGGCGCTTGCAGGATGACCGTGTAGGTTTCGTTATCATACCGGGTACCGATGAACCGGAACCCTTTGGAGCGTTCCCCGGGAACAGGGTGGGAGAGGAGCGGCAGGGCGGTAATGCCCCCGTACCAGGTGATCTCAACCACCGCCGTGCTGTCCAGCCAGAACCCGAACTCCGGGATCACCCATCCCTGCCGTGCTTCCCGTAAGCCCCAATCCCTGGCCGGCAAACCGTTCACGGTGATCTTTTCCACCTTGCACCCCGGAGGCAATACCGGCTGCAAATGCACATCCAGCCGCTCACCCGCTTTCTTTGCAAAAGAAAACCGGGTGACATTCATTGCGCCATTAAGTTCTATGCCCCTCGCTCCATATCCTCTATCAGCATCAACTTTATCACTACCAACTTCATCACTATAACTTTGAACTTTGAACCTTGAACTTTGAACTAACATGCTCATCTTTTCTTCTCCCACTCTGATCCCTTTCACAGACATACTTTCCCAATCCGCAGGGAACCAGGGCTTTAGATAAATCTTTCTGTTGACCGCATCGGGCCGGTACCCGAGCATGCCTTCGATAACCGGCTGGAGTGCCATCGTCTCCGACCAGCACTGGTGATGGCATACGCCGGAGGGCTGAAACACTTCGCCGTTCAATACCTCTTCCATGAAGCCCAGTCCCCAGTATTTCCAGATCTCCAGGTTGGAAGAAAGATGCGCAAATCCCTGCAGGTAGTTGTTATTCCGGAATTCCGCCAGCGATGCCCATCCGGTGAACAGGGGCCAGACACTTCCTGTATGGTACCCGCGGGGGTTGAACCGGGGATCGTGTTCCGGTACGATGCGGCAGCCCCAGTCGGCAGTGAAAGCATTGGAGGCAATGACCGGCAGCACTTTGTCGGCTTTTTCCAGGTCGGCCTGCCCGAAGAGCATTGGAATGGCGGGCATGATGGAGGTCTCTTCCATGTAAGTTCCGTCTGCCATCAGGCCGTGATAGTAGTAATCGTTCTGAGCGTTCCAGAAATCGCGGTTGATGATCTCTCTGACGCGGTGTGCGTCCTGGTTAAAGCGTACGAACTTCTCCGAAAGGTCTAAATGAGATGCCATATAAGCCGCTTCTTCCAGCGCTGCCGCCCAGACGGAGGCCAGGTGCAGCGAGGTATGCGATCCGAAGAGGTGCCCGCCTTCGACCCAGCCGTGGCCCACGTTGGTGTTTTCGATCAGCAGGTCGCCATCGGTGTCGGTGCTGTAACAGAAGTCAATTGCTTTCAGGATATTAGGCCAGCTGGCACGGATAAAAGCCGTGTCGCCGCTGTGCCGGAGGTATCTTCCAGCCAGGACAATGTAAAGCGGAGTAGCATCGGCGGCATCGTAGTGAACAATCCCGGAGGTGCTCAGCTCATGGAAGATCTTGCCGG
>JAHYJL010000076.1 GCA_019429045.1 Bacteroidales bacterium | reverse complement strand
TCCGGTTTTGTACAATTTCGCCCGGATGAAAAACATTGAATCCGTTCATCCCCCCAAAATATAGTTCTCCATTTTTATTTTTGTAGTAAGCGCCGGCGTTAAATTCATTTCCCTGGATGCCATCACGCGTATCATAGTTTACAAAAGTCTGAGTTGCTTTATTAAACTTCGACAGTCCCCTGTTGGTACTTAGCCACAGATTATTGTCCTCGTCCTCAATGGTTGCATAAATCACATTATTGGGAAGGCCCTGCTCTTCGGTAAACAACTTAAATGTTTCAGAAACGGGGTCAAAACGGGCAAGGCCTCCACCCATCGTACCTATCCAAAGAATACCCTGAGGATCTTCATATACCGAAAAGATCCAGTTGCTTCGCAAACCTGAAGGGTTTCCCGGATCATATTTATAAGAAGCCAGCAGTTCCAGCTTCCCTGAAAGCTTCTTCAGTCCATCGGTCGTCCCCAGCCAAAAATTCCCGAAGCGGTCCTCAGTAACTGACCATAGTACCATATCATTTGAAAATACAGGCTTCAGGGGTTTTTTATCCAATCGATTAAAGGCGCCGGTGGAAGGGTTGATCATCCATATCCCATTTCCAGTGCCTACCCATATCCTGCCGCTCCGGTCAACATTAATCGAAAATATCTCATCACTGTTCAAAGAATTTTCAATGGCCGGATCATGATTGTATCGGGTTATCCTGCCACTTTTCCGGTCCAGCCGGTTCAGGCCATGCTTTTCTGTTCCGATCCAGAGGAATCCCAGGCTGTCAAGGGCGATACATCGTATTTTATCAGAAGAGAGGCTGGCCGGGTTGTCCGGCTCATGCCTGATGGCTGAAAAACGATCGTTTCCCCTGTCAAATATGTTCAATCCGCCATAAGTGCCCATCCAGACCATCCCTTGCTCGTCCTCCAGCATGGAGTTTACAATGTTATCCGAGAGGGTATACGGGTTAAACGGATCGTTAAAATAGTGAGTGAACCGGCTGGGACTCTGATCGGCTTTGTTCAGACCGCTGTATGTGCCGATCCAAACCGTTCCGGAATGATCCTGGTGGAGGCAAAGCACATCATTGTTCGATATGCTGGTGGTGCTGCCTCCGACCCTAAAGTTCCTGATATAGTTGATATCGGGGGTATATAAATCCAGCCCATTGCCAGTCCCAATCCAAACCTCACCATTTGCAGCTACCAGCAAACAATTTACGGTATTATCGGAGAGAGTGCTTTCCGTTCGCCCGTTAACATTAAGTTGAAATATCGCCCCATTTCCCGGGTTAATGACAAAAACCCCATTGCGCGTGGCGGTCCAGATATGACCATGGACATCTACCTGAAGGTCATTCACAAAATTGTTGGCTTCCCTGTTTTTCTTCGAATCTTCGTTATCCAATTTATAAGCCCGAAAACTGCGCTCAACAGGATCATAACAATGAATGCCATTGCGCGTGCCAATCCATATCATGCCTTTATGATACTGCATTACCTTGCTGATATAATTGGTTCGCAGGCTGTCACATCCGCGTTCGAAAAAATTATAGGTAGAAAACACATCGAGGTCAATATCATAACGACTCAGGCCAAAGGAGGTGCTGATCCATAAATTGCCGCTGCTGTCCTGAAAAAGATCAGTGACATTATTATTGCAAAGGCTGTTCTTATTTCCGGGGTCATGAAACCATTGTTCAATACGGCCGGTACTTCTGCTGAGACGGTTTAAACCATTTGCTGTCCCGATCCAGATAAGCTTATCAGTGTCCTCCTGCAAGGCAGTAATAGTGGTATTGCTCAGTCCGTTTTCGATGTTATAAACAAGGAATTCATAACCATCATAAAGGTTCAGCCCATCCCAGGTGCCGATCCACATGAAACCTTTCGAATCCTGCATCAGGCAATAAATAGAATTTTGTGATAAGCCCTTGACCCGGATCGTGTTTTCTGTCGTCAACCGGTCAAAAATAATTTCGGTAGGCTGGCAGAATAATGTTAAGATCAATGACCAGTAAAACAGGAGGATCATAGCGGGATGCCTGTGGTTATGTATAAGCCGGCACAGGGCAAACATACCGGGATTATTGGCAGGACCGGGCATCAACGTTTCTTGTATTTATTCATTTTCTTCGACCGCTTCTCCGCTTCCTTCATCATTTTTTTGGTTTGCTGAGATTGCATTCTATGATGGTCTTTAACATTATTGCGATATTCCTGCTGTTCCAGCTTTTCCATTTGCTTCTCCTGCTTTTCATGTTTTCTGACTGAGCGGGAGGTTGGTTTACACGAAATTGTTATCATGAGACCCATCAGGATCATGATCCCTGCAGAAATTATCAGCCGCATATTTCTCATAAAATTACGCTAAATTAATCATTTTCATGGTATGATTTTACTGTTGCTAAAACCAAATGAATAACCGGGCAGTCTGATATCATATCGGGTAAAGGTTCAACAAAAATGGATATCTTTGCACCGGATTACTGAAAATCTGCTGAAAATGAGAATCGCAAGGAATTATTTTGAAGGGATGGTGGCGATGATCTTAATTATTCTCATCATGGCATGGTCCGGATGCGACAAGAATAATGATGACAGGCTGCCGCTTGCACCTGTTGATATCACGATCAGTCCTAATTCGACCATTTACCAGGAGTTGAATATTGTAGGCGGCTGGTTATATCTTGATGAATATGACGGTGTTTATCCGCCAAGCCGGGGGATTATTGTTTACCGTCTTTCGACAGACCAGTTTCTGGCTTTTGAGCGGACACCGCCTTACAAGCCTGACAGTTGCTGTAATGCCTCCAAGACCATTTGTGCGAAACTGATCGTGGAGAATTATTTCCCTTTCATCATGGATACCTGCAGCTGGTCGAAATACCTGATCCTCGACGGTTCACCGGTGGAGGGTCCTTCAAAAACCCCGCTGGGACAATATTATACCGCCTATAAAAACCAATTATTGCACATTCACAATTAATACCTGTAGTGATCTGATTTAAACGGACCGCCCGGCGGGATACCAATATAATCAGCCTGTTCTTTGGTGAGCTTGGTCAGCCTGACGCCGATATGCTCCAGGTGGAGGCGTGCCACCTCTTCATCCAGTTTCTTAGGCAGGCGATAGACATCGGTTTCGTATTGATTCTGCCACAGTTCGATCTGGGCCAGCACCTGGTTGGTGAAGGAATTGCTCATGACAAAGGAAGGGTGGCCCGTGGCACAGCCAAGGTTGACCAGGCGTCCTTCGGCCAGGATATAGATTACATGTCCTTCCGGCATGATATATTTGTCAACCTGGGGTTTGATGTTTATTTTCTTCACACCGGCCAATGCATTGATCTGATTCACCTGGATTTCGTTGTCGAAGTGACCGATATTACAGACAATGGATTCGTCTTTCATCTTCCGCATGTGCTCCACCGTTATAACATCCTTGTTACCGGTTGCCGTGACATAGATATTACCACGTGACAGTGCATCTTCGAGGGTAGTGACTTCAAAGCCTTCCATGGCGGCTTGCAGCGCGCAGATCGGGTCTATTTCGGTAACGATTACCCGTGCACCGTAGGCCCGCATCGATTTGGCACAGCCCTTTCCAACATCTCCATAGCCCATGACGACCACCACCTTACCGGCAATCATGACATCGGTGGCACGCTTGATGCCATCGGCCAGCGATTCGCGGCATCCATAAAGATTGTCGAATTTCGACTTTGTGACGGAGTCGTTCACATTGATCGCCGGGACCAGCAACTCGCCGAGCTCTTTCATCTGGTAAAGACGGTGGACGCCCGTCGTGGTTTCTTCAGACACACCTTTCCATTCCGATACTGTTTTGTGCCACTTCCGGTTGTCCTCCACATATACTTTGCGCAACAGATCCAAGATGGCTTTTTCATCCTGGCTGCCGGGTTCACGGTTCAGCAGGTCAGGTTTTTCTTCTGCCTGGTATCCCCAATGCAGGAGCAGTGTTGCATCCCCGCCGTCATCGACCACCAGGTGGGGGCCTTTGCCGCCCGGGAATGACAAGGCCTGGTATGTGCACCACCAATATTCCTCCAGTGTTTCGCCTTTCCAGGCGAAGACAGGTATACCTTCTACCGCAATAGCGGCAGCCGCATGGTCCTGTGTGCTGAAAATATTGCAACTGGCCCATCTTACCTCGGCGCCAAGTTCAATCAATGTTTCGATCAATACTGCCGTTTGAATGGTCATATGTAGCGAGCCGGATATCCTGGCGCCCCGCAACGGTTTCGACGGTCCGTATTTATTTCTCAACGACATCAGGCCCGGCATCTCTTTTTCAGCCACTTCTATTTCTTTCCGGCCCCATTCCGCCAGGCTTATATCCTTAACTTTATATTTCAATGCAGAATCTATAACTAATTGTTCCATCCTTTAAAAATTGTGGGTGCAAAGTTACGAAAATTGCAAATACCCTTAACTTTGACGTAACAAGGTGCGAACAAATTATGGCCGAGATCATCAGAAAAAACATTGACAACCATACTGTCATTGCTGTCTGGGAAATCACAGAACCAACCGGTGATTTGCTGAAGAGGCTGTCGCTGAAACCGCAGGAGCAAATGCAATACGATTCCTTCCTGGCTGCAGAGCGCAAGAAGCAATGGCTTGCATGCCGCATCCTGATCCGTTCACTATTGCACCCGGAAGATTTTCCCGTTGAATATAACCACCCTGGAAAGCCATTTTTAGCAGGCAGTCATCATCATATCTCAGTTACCCACTCGCATGACCGCGCTGCCGTGATCATCAGCAGCATCTTCCGGACAGGTATCGATATTGAGCAGGTCAGGCCCCGTATCCTCAAAGTCAGGGATAAGTTTTTAAGCCAACAGGAATTAGCCTCAATGAACGATCCAGACGACCTGGAAATGCTGACCCTGGCCTGGTGCGCCAAGGAGGCCCTTTATAAGTTATATGGCCTGAAAAACCTTGACTTCAAAAAGAATATAAAGGTTCTCTTTCCCATAACCGCCTACCCATTCAAATTCAAGGCATTCATTCAACAGGGAGATACGAATAAGGAGTATCATTTGCATGGAGAATTGCTGGACGATTTTATCCTGGTGTATGTAACAGACCGGATGATATAGTTTTGTACTTTTGCACAATGCCTCCGGAAATGAGTATCTACGCCAAAATTCATAACAGCATGCCGGGTAAGCAATTTGCCGTTTTGATCGATCCTGACAAATACGGTGAGAAAGCACTTGCATCCGTTATCGACGCTGCCAATGAAAGCCATACCGATCTGATCTTTGTCGGGGGCAGCCTGCTTACTTACGATCACCTGGACCTGACTCTCAGCCAGATCAAAGCCCGCACCGTCATCCCGGTGGTGCTTTTTCCCGGCAGCATCCTGCAAATCAATAACAAAGCCGATGCGGTGCTGCTGCTTTCGCTGATTTCAGGGCGCAACGCCGATATGCTGATCGGAAAGCATGTCATCGCCGCTCCATATCTGAAAAACAGTGACCTGGAAATCCTTCCAACCGGTTATATGCTGATCGAAAGCGGCCCGGTCACCACTGCGCAATATATAAGCAATACCATCCCCATACCCAGGCTAAAGGATGATATAGCGGTTTGCACCGCTATGGCGGGCGAGATGCTCGGACTAAAACTGATTTACATGGATGCCGGCTCAGGAGCTGAAATGCCGGTTTCCGGCAGCATGATCCGCAACGTCAGGGATAATATCACATTACCATTGATTGTCGGCGGTGGCATCAGGACGCCGGAACAGGCGGTCGAAAGCTGTCGGGCCGGCGCCGATGTGATTGTCGTAGGCAATGCCATTGAGAAAGATCTTACATGTATCGGGGAGATAGCTGGGGCTGTCCATTTTGCCTGATTTACCTCAATTATTTGATTATGCGTAAACTTTTGATAATTAATATATTATCGTTCCTGTTCCTGTACGGTCCCGCTCTTTATGCACAGGTTACATTGTTCGATGGTAAAGGTTCTGCTTATTCCATCGTCATCCCATCCGCTTCATCTCCACTTGAAGTCAAAGCCGCAAATCTGTTCCAGGACTATTTCAACAGGATTACCGGTTTTCAACTTCCTGTTATGGCTGATGATCAGCCAGTGAATGAATATGAGATAGTTATCGGCAGGAGCAACCGGCTCGCACGCTACAAGATCAATATAAAACAAGGTGAACTGGGGCAGGATGGTTTTATCATCAGGACGCACCGGCAGGACTTAATCATTACAGGTGAGTTGCCTGAAGGAACCTTAAATGGGGTTTATACCTTCCTGGAGGAATACCTGGGGTGCCGGTTTTACAGTCCGGGGGTCATGCATATCCCGCGAATGGACCATGTTATCCTTCCAAAGATTAAAGACAGGCAGGTGCCGGTTTTTACTTTACGGGAATTGTACTTTCCGGAAAGGCAGGACAAGGAATACCTGGCCTGGCATAAGCTGCATACGCGCAATTCGGAACAGTGGGGCATGTGGGTCCATACCTTCAGAAGGCTTGTTCCGGCAACAGAATATTTCAGGTCAACCCCGACCTATTTTGCCGAGATCAACGGCAGGCGGGTCCCGAACGGACAGCTCTGCCTGACCCATCCGGAGGTTTTTTCGGTGCTGACCGAAAATCTCCGGAAAAACATGGACAAGAAACCCAGGGCCCAATACTGGTCCGTGTCACAGAATGATAATTTCCTGGCCTGCCAGTGCACGGGATGCCAGGAAGCTGCGGACAGGCTGGGAGGACAGTCGGGAATCATGATCGACTTCATCAACCGGGTGGCGGCGGAGTTCCCTGACAAAGTAATCTCCACGCTTGCCTATCAATATACCCGGCGTGCCCCGTCAAAGGTGAAACCGCTGCCGAATGTCAACATCATGCTTTGCTCCATCGAATGCAACCGGAGCCAGCCCATTGCTTTCGATCCGTCCAGCGCTTCGTTCGTGAAGGATGTAAAAGACTGGACCCATCTGACCGACAATATCCTCATCTGGGATTATGTGGTGCAGTTCAGGAACTATATCAGCCCGTTTCCAAACATGCGGGTATTGCAGCCCAATTTGGAATTCTTTGCCAAAAATAATTGCCGGATGATGTTCCAGCAGGGAAGCGGCCCGGTATGGTCCGAATTCTCAGAGCTACGCTCCTATCTCATTGCCAAGCTATTATGGGACCCTTACCAGGATGCGGACAAGATCATGGACGATTTCATTGTGGGGTACTACCGTTCAGCCGCTCCATTCATTAAGCAGTACATCGAATTTATGCACGACGAACTGGAAAGATCAGGGGATGATCTCCGGATCTTCGGCAATCCGATTGATGGTATTGGCAGCTACCTCCGGCCCGACCTGATCTGGGAATATGAAAAACTTTTCGACCTTGCTGAAGATGCGGTGGCAGAAGAGCCGGAAACACTGCAAAGGGTCCAGGCCGCCCGGCTTCCGCTGGAATTTGCCATCCTTGACATTTCACTTCAACACGTCGATGCACAACTCTCATGGTTTGAGGATTCCGGAGGAAATATGCAAGCCAGAAAGGATATGCTAAACCGGCTCGACGCCTTTGTTCTGAGGTGCAACAAGCTGGGAATTAAAATGCTGAATGAAATGGGAACCACTCCTGAGGAGTACCGTCAGCAAATCCACGACTACCTGGCGGAAAAAGGATCGTTTTGAAGTGATTGACCGGGGTACTTTGTGACTTTGAAAAGCTTTACAGCAATCTCTCGATATTCTCAATATAATCCAGCGAATCGTCTTCAAAGAATTCAAGCTGCGGGATAACCCTCACCTGCTTTGCAATCCGGTTGCCAAGTTTGTAACGAAATTCCGGGCCGTGTGACCTGATCTCTTCCAGCGGCGGCTTCTTATCCTTTAGAGCAAAAATGCTCAGGAAAAAGCGCGCAATGGAGAGGTCTTTTGTAACATTTACCTTGGTAATAGTGATCATTGCACCGGGAAAAAGCCTGCGCATATCCACTTCGAATATGTCACCCATCTCTTTCTGTAGCAAACGCGCCACCCTCTGTTGCCGCTTACTGTCCATGCGATTAAATTTAGAATCTAGAATTTACAATTTAGGATATTAAAGTGGGATGTTTCCGTGTTTCCTTGCTGGATTCGATTTGCTTTTGTTCTGTGTCATCTCGAGTGACTGGATCAGTTTGAAGCGTGTCTGCTTCGGGTAAATGATCTCATCAATATAACCCAGTTCCGCAGCCTTGTATGGACTGGCAAATGTAGCCTTGTATTCATCCACTTTCTTTTTACGGTCTTCTTCAGAAATACTGTCCTTTTTATACAGGATATTCACAGCACCTTCGGGTCCCATGACGGCGATCTCGGCGGTAGGATAGGCGAAATTCACATCGGCGCCGATATGCTTGCTCGACATAACGTCGTAAGCGCCGCCGTAGGCTTTCCTTGTGATGACAGTAATTTTGGGGACGGTGGCTTCGCAAAAGGCATAGAGTAACTTTGCGCCGTGTTTGATAATACCACCGAACTCCTGGTTGGTGCCGGGAAGGAAGCCGGGAACATCCACGAAAGTAATGATCGGGATGTTGAAGGCATCGCAGAAACGGACAAAGCGTGCCCCTTTGATGGAGGAATTGATATCGAGCACGCCGGCCAGGTGGGCGGGGTTATTGGCCAGGATCCCGACGGGGCGGCCGTCGAGACGGGCAAACCCAACAACGATGTTCAGAGCATAATGGGGCTGTATCTCGAAGAAATTCTGATGATCCACCACCCGCGTAATGATCTCCTTGATATCATAAGGCTTATTGGGATCCTCCGGAACGATTGTCTGCAGGCTCTCGTCCTGCCGGTGGATATCATCGGTGGTTGGTACAAAAGGAGGATCTTCCATATTGTTAGATGGGAGATAGCTCATCAATTCCCGGATCATCATAAGGGCCTGTTCGTCATTTTCAGCGACCAGGTGGGCGACGCCGCTTTTCGCGTTGTGGGTCATGGCTCCACCCAGGTCTTCCTTGGTCACCTCTTCATGGGTTACTGCCTTGATCACATCGGGGCCGGTCACGAACATGTAGGATGAATCCTTGGCCATGATGATATAATCGGTCATGGCCGGGGAATAGACTGCGCCGCCCGCACATGGTCCAAGCACGGCCGATATCTGCGGGATCACGCCTGACGCCATGACATTACGGTAAAAAATATCGGCATAACCGGCCAGGCTCTCCACCCCCTCCTGGATGCGGGCGCCGCCCGAGTCGTTCAGGCCTATTACCGGAGCGCCCATCCGCATGGCCAGGTCCATGATCTTCACGATCTTATCGGCATTGGCCCGGCTCAATGTACCGCCGAAAACGGTAAAATCCTGGGCAAAAACGTACACCAGCCGGCCGTCGATCTTGCCATAGCCAGTCACGACCCCGTCACCCGGGATCTTGTTCTTGTCCATGTCGAAATCCTTGGCACGGTGGGTCATGAATTTGTCCTGTTCGACGAAAGTCCCGGGGTCGAGCAGTAATTCCACCCGTTCACGGGCGGTCAGGCGACCGGCTTTGTGCTGTTTCTCTATCCGTTCAATACCTCCGCCCAGTTCGGCAAGCTTGTCCTTTTCTTCAAATATTTTGAATTTCTCTTCCAGTGATGGCATAACAGTGGTTTTGGTGAGATGGGTTATTCTATGATGATCAATGGTTGGTTTGCGCTGACGGTATCCCCTTCTTTCACTTTGATCTCCTTGATAAGACGGTCATTCTTTACCTTATATTCGCTCTCCATTTTCATGGCAGAAACGACCACAACAGTGTCGCCCGCCTTGACCTGGTCGCCCGGCTTCACCATGATCTTTACAACTTTTCCGGGCATGGGGGATGAGATGATGTTCTCTTCCAGGTCATCTATTTTTTTACGGCTTTTCAGGTATTTTGTCTCTGCATCGACCACTTCGGCGTTAAAAGAATAAAAGAGGGTATTTACCTGGTAATGTTTCGGGCCGTTGGTGGCGATCAGTTCTACGTTGTACGACATTCCGTCGTGCAGGATGGAATATACCCCCCGTTCCACCATCAGGATATCGGCATCATAGATCTTGTCGTCAACTTTGATCTTAAGCTCGCTTCCCTTGCGGCCGATCAGCTCGACCCGGGCGATCCTTTCACCGACTTGTATTTCTAATGAGCGCATGCGGATGTGTTTTTGGTTCTTGGTTCTTGGTTCTTGGTTCTTGGTTCTTGGTTCTTCCTCACATTAGCAAATTCTTCTTTCTCCCGCATTCCTTCCAGTTGCTGCGGCCGTTTTTGGTCATCACTTTTGTCTGGAAGCTGTCGATCTTCACCATGTAGTCATAAAAAACGGTCATGATGGCCACGTCTTCAACACGTGAATTTATTTTTGGCAGGGTAAATAGAAAATCGTGGTTTTTTTCTATGAAATGGGTATTGTATTTCCCTTCCCTGAAATCTGGTGTATCCATTATTCTGGCAAGGAGCCGGATAGAGGTTTTCACACCGGTGATCTTGTATTCATAAAGGGCTCGTTTCATCCGGTTGATGGCTTCCTCGCGGGTTTTTCCCCAGCAGATCAGCTTGGAGATGAGGGGGTCGTAATACAGCGGGATCTCATACCCTTCGTATACATAACCGTCGCAGCGGACCCCCAGGCCGTGCGGTTCCGAAATATGCTTGATGACGCCCGGGCTGGGCATAAAATTCCGGTCGGGGTCCTCGGCGTAAATACGGCACTCAATGGCGTGCCCGTTCTGGGTAAGCTCTTCCTGCTGGATGGCAAGTTCCTGGTTATTGGCAATCCTGATCTGCTGCTTTACCAGGTCAATGCCCACCACCCTTTCGGTGATGGGGTGCTCGACCTGCAAACGGGTGTTCATCTCGAGAAAATAGTAATGCAGGTTTTCATCCACGATAAATTCGATGGTCCCGGCGCCGGAATAATTTACCGCCTTGGCGGCGGCTACGGCAAATGTGCCCATCTCTTCGCGCACTTCCGGTGTAAGCAGCGGGGAGGGAGTCTCTTCGACCACTTTCTGGTGGCGGCGCTGTACGGAACATTCCCGTTCGAACAGGTGGATGGTGTTGCCGAAATTGTCGGCCAGGATCTGGAACTCGATGTGATGGGGCGACCCGATGTACTTTTCGATGTAAACGGAATCATCACCAAATGCTGAACGGGCTTCTGAGCGTGCGCTGCGGATCGCGCTGAGGATATGGCTTTCTTCTTTCACCAGCCGCATCCCTTTACCGCCGCCTCCGGCCGATGCCTTGATCATTACCGGCAAGCCGATATCGCGGATCACTTCGATTGCTTTATTCTTATCCTGGATCGGATCGGTCGTACCTGGTACCACCGGTACCCCTGCAGCAATCATATTGCGCCGTGCCGTGATCTTATCGCCCATGGACCGGATGGAGTCCCCTGATGGCCCGATGAAAATTATACCTTCTTGCTTGCAACGGTCTGAAAATGTTGCATTTTCGGATAAAAAACCATACCCGGGATGGATGGCGTCCGCCTTGCAGCGTTTTGCAACCTCTATGATCCTGTCGATGTTCAGGTAACTTTCGGCGGAAGGGGAAGGGCCGATGTGGTATGCCTCATCCGCATAGCGGACATGCATGGCGCTGCCGTCGGCATCCGAATAGATCGCCACAGTGAGAATATCCATCTCCCGGCACGAGCGCATGACCCTGACGGCAATTTCTCCCCTGTTAGCAACCAGTATTTTTTTGATCATACTTTTATTTAAAATGATTTCAAATAAGGCAATACATCACATGTAACTCATATTCAGTTATTTAGTAATTATTGCTTCCCGGAAAAGGAATGTAAAGGTAAGTTATTTTTTCAAAATACAAAAAAAAGCTGCCTGGTGAAAACCGGGCAGCCCTGGATGCGTATTAAAAGATTTTGGATTATGGACATTCGTCAAAATTAAAATAAAGAATAATTTCAACAGTAGTACCGTTTTCTCCGAGTATGGTACCGGTGCATGAATGGGTTCCAAAGTTATACTCTTTACTGTCAATGAGAAGGGGCTGAATTGTACCGTTCAGATCATATTGTGCTCCATCGATCAGCGAATATACATCTCCGTCCCATTTGATATAGAAAAACGGGTCTGTTTCCCCGAGGAGGGAAAATGCATTCATATGATCTGCTTGAAGCGGGACGCTAACATCCATTTCATCTATTTCCATCCAAATGTCATTCAAACAGAAACTATATGCAGGAAAATCATTCACAAAGGGGAAGGTCCAATTTCCGTCTGGGGGCCACCAACCATCTTCGTCAAATATTGTAATATCAGCTTTAAACTTCAAATCAATAACCTGGATATCACCATAATATATGAAATTATAGAGGAAATACTGCCCCCATCCGATCGGTTTGCCTCCATTATTGAGCCAGTTTGTGCCGCCTTCTTCGGGGAGCAGCCAGGCAGATTCATTTCCTATTTTCAGATGCAGGGCGAAATGCCAGTCAAAGGTTGAACCGCCCCACCAGTCGGAGATATCGATGACGAAGCTGATGGGGTAATCACCGCCGGCATACCAATGATAGGGAAATAATCCCGGAGCAGGCGAGGGCGGTGCATTTTCTCCGGCATACAAATGGGCTTCTGAAGGCATATAACCCTCATTCAGCAGAACATTCACGACAATCGCTTCATTTTCAATATAGAACTCCGCTTCTCCAATCAGGGTATTCTGCGACAGATAGATCGGCAACCCGAAGTCAGAGCCCGATTTGAGAACAGGCTGCGCTGCAGGTTTTATCTCCCTGGTTCCATCTTTAACGCAGGATGCAAAAACGATGGCAAGCAAAAAAAACAAAGAAATGACACGAAAAGAAGCTGATTTTTTCATGGTGGTTAATTTTATGGCGAGCCAAATATAAAATATTATGGTCATTATAAGGGAACTATTTCATCTTTTTTCCGTAATACACCTTATATAATGTATTACTTATTTAAAAGATACCGATTAACTAATCCAGTTGGCGGGAAAAAACCATTGCATGGCCTATGGAAGAAAAATAATACCTTTCAGCATTAGTTTCCAATGCGGGAATACAAAGAGTTTACCCGCGCACAGACACTTTGCCTGGCTGACTACTATTAAGGCCTGTGGCACTTTCACAACCGCCGCCGGTTGTCCTATTACGAAAAAGACCCCCAGGAGGCAATTCAGGGAAAAGGTGAAATCGGCTAATTGGCGTTCAATTGCTCTTTATATCATATTGTTACTTTTTTTAGTAAATAATGCTGTTGGACAGATAACCATAATATGTCCGCCAGATACCACCGTATCCTGTGCTTCAAATGTACCGCCGGCAGCCGATAGTGTTATTTCATTCGAATTACTTGGCGGATCCATAACCTGGGATTGTGGAATGGTGATAAATATCTCCCATTTTGATGCCATTACTGATTCAATATGCCCCGATAAGTTTACATTAACACGTACCTATATTGCGACAGACACTTGCGGAAGTACGCCTGATTCCTGTTTTCAGATCATCTATGTTGAATCCGGGGATTTTGCGGCCAATATGCCGGCAAATAGCAGTTCGACTGTAGCCTGCGCTACAGATGCCATAGTACCGGTTCCTCCCTCCGTGGTCGATTATTGCGGCAACCCTATCACACCTACAGGGCCAACCGTAGGCGGAACCTACGTGACTTGCGCTGGCACCATTACTTATACCTGGAACTATACCGACTGCGAAGGCTATAGCCAGCTGTATGTCCACACCGTTACCATCGCCTACCAGCCTTTCCCGGCAATCCCACCGACCACCGACATCGTCGACTGCTATGACAATATCACACTGCCTGATCCGCCAACCGTTTATGACAATTGCGGTGTGGAAATTACAGATATCACAGGGCCGGTGGAAGGCGCCATCCCAGAATGTGAAGGCGAGGTGACCTACACCTGGACATATACCGACTGTGCCGGCTACACCCAGCTGTATGTCCACACCGTTACCATCGCCTACCAGCCTTTCCCGGTAATCGCCCCGACAACTGACATCGTCGACTGCTATGACAATATTGTACTGCCTGATCCGCCAACCGTTTATGACAATTGCAGTGTTGAGATTACAGATATCACAGGGCCGGTGGA
>JAHYJL010000075.1 GCA_019429045.1 Bacteroidales bacterium | reverse complement strand
AAGATCAGTTCCTTGGATCCCGGCCCGATCAAAACATCCTCCGGATCGGTGTAAACATGCTGATATCGCATGTTGAAGTTGGATACCGCCTCCCGCAAGGTCCGCAAACCCTTCACCGGCAGGTAATCCTTCTGATGGGCGTTCTGCTTCAGCGTTTCCACCACACTGTCGGGAACCGGGAAAGGTGATTGCCCCAACCCGAACCGGAACACCTTCCTCCCCTCCCTGACCAGCTCGTTGCTTTTTTCATTGATCGCCAGGGTAGATGATGGCGCTAAACCCCTGACATTCAGGTTTAAATGAACCTGGAATTTTTCTCTTCTTGTCCTGCTCATACCAATATTTATATAACCCGCTCAAAAATAACCAAATGCCTGCTGGATATTAAAAAATAAATAAAAGGATATCCACATTTTATCAATGTAAATTGGCACACTTTCATTGGTTCGTTATTGCTGGTAACTTTCAACTATTTCCAGCAATTGTTTCATCTCTTTTTTATTGTGGCAGAAGCTGCAGTTGTGCTCCTGCCTGTTTTCGAAGTATTTACCGGTAACGCCTTCCACCTCGGGGCTAATAGCAAGCCAGACGGGGGTATCGGCGCCCTGGTCGGGCGTTTCATGGCCTCCGAAGCCCAGGTCGTTGCTGAGCCTGGAATTCACATCACCGGGATGGCAGGCGTTAACGGCGATGCCATCGGCCCTGAATAGTTCCGCAAGCGAGGCGGAGAGCATCCGGTTGGCCTGCTTCGACTGGCGATACGCCGCATCATTATTATAACGACGGCGTTTGAACTCGGGGTCGTCCAGATCCATTCCTCCCGCCCAATAGCTGGCCACGTTGACGATCCGGGATGGAGTCCCTGCCCGCAAGTGGGGAAGAAAAGCTTGTATCATCCAGTAATAGCCCAGCACATTGGTGGCCCACTGGCGCTCGATCCCCTCGGGAGTCTCCTGGCGAGCTCGCGGGCTTTGGGCGGCCACATTCACCAGCACATGGACAGGTGAATAGCCCCTATCGGCAAGAGCGAATATTTCATGTTTTCGGGAAAGGTCGGCAATCTCCACAAGCAGGTCTTCAATACCGGCAACCCGGACAATATCCTCCCTTGCCTTCTCAGCTTTCCCGGGATCACGGGCCACCATTATTACCCGGTAAGAACCCGTGGCCAGTATCTGCCGTGCAATGGCTTTTCCTATGGCACCGGTGGCGCCTGTGACAATGGCTGTCTTTTTATCCGGCATGTTTTTCATCTTTGTTGATCAAAAAGGTGATTTCTTTCCGACCTTTGCAGGCAACATAAAATTTCAACATATGATCATCCAGCTATATATTTTCGCCCTGGTTTTTATTTTCATCGGTATCCTTTTCTTCATCCGCAAGAAAAAGCTTGTCGGTGCGATGTTTTTCCTGCTGGCTATCCTGTTATCCGTCGTCGCATCAGTGGCTATATGGCTCTACCCGCACATCTGGCCGTTCTGATCTTCTCCAGAAACACCTCCGGAAGTTTCACCGGCTTCCGCTGTTCATAATCGAATGCGACAAGCCCCGTACTGCCTGTGAAAACCACGGCGTTATCTTTTTCCCTTCTCACGGTGTAAGTCACGTCAAATGACATTGGTGTAACATTTTCAATACCAACATCCACCAACAGCAAATCATTTAAAAATACTTCCTTCCGGAATGTCACCTGTGCATTGCGCATGATGATGCCGGGGCCGCCAATGTTTTTTTCATCAAAGCCCAGGGTTTTAAAAAACGCTATCCGCGCGTCGTGAAAAACCAGCAGCGCCTTGTCGTTTCCCATATGCCCGCCGTAATTGATATCCCCTACCCTGACCTCGATCCGGGCCACTTCCTCTTTTATGATCCATTTCTGATTACTCATGCAGCCTCTTATTTCAAGTACAATATTAAAACTTTCCGGGTAAAAAATGGTTACTTTTGTCTTAAAGAAGTTAGAAGATAGAATATAGAAGTTAGAATAAGAAGCAACAGATCCCTCGCTGCGCTCGGGACAGGCCAATAACCAGGAACCAGAAACAAGAAACAAGAAACAAGAAACAAGAAACAAGAAACAAGAAACTCCCATGCCAACCATCACCGATTTCACCGAACAGCCCGGCATGCCTGAGATCATGGCACGGGTGGAAGTCCTGAAAAATGAAGACAAAGCATTTTCAGATGTAACAGACGCCGAGGGCCACCAGTATGTCGACCTGGTGCAGGAGGGCGGCGGCGTTCTGGGGATTGCCCTTGTCGGATACACATACGTGCTGGAACAGGCGGGGATCAGGTTCTTCAGCCTTGCCGGCACCTCAGCCGGGGCCATCAACACCCTGATGCTGGCCTCGCTCGGCCGCATACCCGACAGCAAATCTGCCAAAATCCTCGACCTGCTGGTCAATAAGAACCTTTTCGATTTTGTCGATGGCGAACCCAGCATCAAAAGCCTGTTACAGGGTTTTATCGACGGCAAGCCCAACTGGTGGCTATGGATGAAAGTCGCCGGGAATATCAGGAAGATCATTTCATTGATTAACAGTAAATTAGGCATCAATCCCGGACTTGATTTCGAGGGCTGGATCAGGGAAAACCTGACTAAAAACGAGATAAACACAACTGAGGACCTGCTGGAATACCGGAAATTTGTTCCCGCCCTCACCTGCCGGGATGGTCGTTCAACGGATGACCTGAAACCAAAATTGGTAATGATCACTTCGGATGTCACCACCCAGACCAAGGTGCAGTTCCCGGAAATGGCCCCTTTGTACTGGAAGGAACCTGATATGGTCCATCCTTCCGTATATCTCCGCGCCTCGATGTCCATACCCATATTTTTCTTCCCGGTGATCGCCGATGATATCCCCAACGATGAGGAGGCCAGGGCAAGATGGCTGGAAATGGTCAGGTTCAGGGGGGAAATCCCGAAAAAAGTAGCCTTTGTCGATGGAGGGCTTTTATCGAATTTCCCCATCAATGTATTTCATAATCCCAAAATAGTGCCCAGACTTCCCACTTTTGGCGTCCGGCTCAGTTCATTCCGCGATGAATCGAACAAAACCGATAATTTCTTACAGTTTGCCGGTGCCATGATCGGCACCATGCGGCATATTTACGATTTCGACTTTTTCCTCCGCAATCCCGATTACCAGTACATCATCGGCTCCATCGATGCCGACAGCCAATACAACTGGCTTGATTTCAATATGCCGGACGAGAAGAAGCTGAGCCTGTTTCTTTTAGGCGCTAGTAAGGCGATCGATTTCCTGGAGGGATTTAATTGGGAGGAATATAAGGTGATACGCAGGAAATTACTACAGGGAAGCGTTGATGCATGATGTGGGTTGTTTCGTGTTTCGTGTTTCGTGCAGGGATCGATCTTTTTATTATTTTTCCAAACTTAAACCTTAACCCTCAAAACTCAAAACTTCAATCTTATGCGGGTAACATTCTTGTTCATTTGCTCAATCTGCTGGTGCATATTACCGGCTCAGACCATACCATACAACACTGCACCTGACTGGATATCGACGGCCGGTGGACAATATGCAACGGGGCTGGGACTGGCTGACATCAACGGCGACGGGTTCAAGGACCTCGTGGTGGCCAACGGCAATGACATGGCACGGCAGCGGCTGGTAGTTTATTACAACCAGGGTGACGGGACCTTCCCGCTTTTGCCCGACTGGCAGTCGGCCGATATCGATTATCACGGCCACCTGGCCTGCGGCGACCTGAACGGGAACGGTAATATCGATGTGGTGGTGTCGGTGTACATCGGCCCGGCCGGGTTTTCCAGCCCGGGAAAGATCAAAATCTATTACAACCAGGGCAATGAACTGGAAAGCCTGCCATCGTTCGAATCGGAATCTTTTTATTCATTCAGCTGCGCCCTTGGCGACGCGGACGGTGACGGCGATCTCGACATCGCCGTTGCCACCGGTGAGCCATACAGCAACATCCTGGACAACGGCCGGATTTTTATCAATCATAACGGGACTTTTCAGGCAGTGGCCGACTGGCAGTCGACCGTCAGCATGGGAGGGATCGACGTAGAATTCGGCGATTTCAACCGCGACGGACTCATGGATGTGATTTTCGTTACTGAAAGAACGCCGAACTATATCTACCTTGCCGACAGCCTGGGGAATATCAACCCCGAACCAGCCTGGCAGTCGGATGAGGCGCTGAATTTCCTCAACTCGGTGGATGTCGGTTATCCGGGCGACCAGTCGATCATCGTTATGACCGAAAACAGCCAGCTCGGCGGAAGCGGCAGGGTGAGAAAATATGATTTTTCCGATCCTGTTCCCGCCGGCAGCGTTGCCTCCTGGTATTCCAACCCCTTCGGTTACGGCTCCGGTATCCTTTTAAACGATGTGAACCTCGACGGCCACCTTGACCTGATTTACGGCGGCTGGTGGCTGCCGGTCAAAATCGCATTGGGCGACGGGACGGGCTTTGAGCTCACCCCATCCTATACATCATCCACCAACTCGGTCGTGGAAGCCATCCTGATGGCCGACCTGGGCCGGGAAGATATCACTATGATCTCAGAAACATTCACCATCCAGCCACATCAGCATCTCAGCCACGTGATCATCCTGGGCAAACAGATCACGGAGGAAATCTTATCCTTCAAAATAAACAGCGAGGAACTTGCGTATAGCCAATACTGCTGGGTGCCGGGAAAAAACCGGATCTCCATTGCTACGCCATTGACTGCAGGAAGCGTGGTGGAAGTCGTTTACACTTACAGCCCTTATCCCGATATGGTCATCACCAACTGGGATTCCAACAAGGGGAACTATATTTTTTACAACACCCTCGGCGGCACCATAGGGATCGCAGACAGGAATGACCATCATCATTCATTGACGATCTACCCAAACCCGGCAGGAGATTTTGTGAAAATTTCATCCGAAGGGATAATGGGCCCGGTCATACTGGATATCTATAATATCCACGGGCAAAATGTTCTTTCACTCATTGAAAAACGTTTCACCGGCCAGTTAACAATAGATGTTTCCACCTGGCCCCACGGAATATATTTTGTAAAAATGAACCAGAGAAGCAACTCAGCAACCGGCACATTTATCAAATAACCCCACTCACAACACTTTATCACCTTTTCACCTTATCACCTTATCACTTCAAATAATTTCCGACCTTTGCCCGCTGAAATAACAACATGACCGGCCGGAAATCCATTATCATCGGGGCGACAGCCATCAGTCTAGCCGCTATTATGTGGGGGTTTGACGGGGTGGTCCTAACCCCCAGGCTGTACAACCTCGATATCGGGCTGGTGGTCTTCATCCTGCACGCCCTGCCGTTTGTCATCATGCAATTACTCTTTTACAAGCAATACAAATACCTCAAGATTTTCACGGCAAGGGATTACCTTATCATTTTCCTGATCGCCTTGTTCGGCGGGGCGATTGGCACGCTTTCCATAGTCAAAGCCCTGTTTCTCATAAATTTCAAAGAACTCAGTATCGTCGTGCTGCTGCAAAAACTCCAGCCGGTCTTCGCCATTGCCCTGGCTGCGATCATCCTGAAGGAGCGGCTGAACAAATACTATCTCATCTGGGCCTCCATTGCCTTATTTGCCGGTTATTTCCTCACCTTCGGATTCAGCATTCCCGATATCAGCACCGGGTCAAAAACAGCCCTTTCGGCCATGTACGCGCTGCTGGCCGCATTTTCCTTCGGCAGTTCAACCGTATTCAGCAAAATGATCCTGAAATCCTATGATTTCAAAACAGCGACATTCTACAGGTATGGACTGACGGCGCTGATCATGCTTGTTTTTATCATTATTTCCGGAAAAATAAGCGATTTCCCAAAGGTCACCGGCCTCAACTGGAGCATATTCCTCATCATCGCATTCACCACCGGCAGCGGCGCCATATTTCTCTACTATTTCGGCCTGAACCGCGTCAAGGCAACAATAGCGGTCATTTGTGAGCTATTCTTCCCCATCTCAACCATCATTTTCGATTATATTTTCAACCACTCGCGCCTTTCCTGGATCCAATGGCTCAGCGCAGCAGTGATGGTCTTCGCGATCATCAACCTGAACCGCTCGCAGGCCACTGAAAAAACTTCGCCGGAAAATTTTTAATTCCGCTCTATATTCATTACATTTGTTAGTTAATGAATTAATCCAAATAACATGAGCGAACATGACGGTTTGAAAAATGTTTTTACCGGTTCATTTTTAGAAGCATCTTTTATCAAAAGTCTTCTCGAAGAAAATGGTATCGGGGCAATGGTGCGGAATACGATGAATGAAATCATCGTCTATGGATCACCGGAAAATGCCGGGCTTGTTTTCGTGGCCGAAGGCCATGAAGCTGAAGCAAAACGGTTTATTGCCGAATACCTGAGCAATAAGTAATGGCGTTTACCGGTCCTGTTTACGAAATCCCGGTTTCCGGGGATATTGTATTGGTGAGGCTCCGGTTGGAATCGACCGTTGAAATTTTCAATGCCATCGATCTGCACCGGAACGCCCTCCGGCAATGGCTGCCTTTTGTTGACAATACCCGGAAAAAAGAAGATACCGAAATTTTTATCAAATCCATCATCCAGGCACACGGTGCCAAACGGGATATCGTATATGAAATCCGTCACAGCGATAAATTTGCAGGTTTGATCGCCTTTAAGGAATTCGACCGGTGGAATAAAAAATCAGAAATGGGGTATTGGCTTATCCCGGAGTTCGAAGGTCAGGGTATCATGACCATGGCCTGCAAAGCGATGATTGACTGTGGTTTTTCCCACATGAAACTGAACCGCATCCAGGTGAAAGTCGGCATTGGCAATGCCCGCAGCAGCCGTATCCCGGAGAAACTCGGTTTCAGGTTTGAAGGGATAGAACGGGCCGGGGAAAAGTTTGCCAGTCATTATATCGACCTGGAAGTTTTCAGTTTGCTCCGGAAGGAGTGGGAAAATCAATAACAGCCGACAATGAAAGTTCGCTTTTTAACCAGTTTTTTGCTGACATCCTGCCTTGTTATTTCTTTCACAAACGCCCAGCCTTACAGGATCAATGATGAATACCTTCAATTAAATGCAGGCGGCCGGGCCCCGCTTTACACAACCTATACAGCCGCGATGGAACGCTCCCGGCTGTATGGCGACAAAGGCTATAAAATGACGTATGATGACCTTTACAGTCCGCTCTATTACGGCAGTGAGCACGGCGGCAGGTTCTTCACCGTCTGGAAGATCAATGAAGTGGTCGTGAACCGCACAGGGGAATTCTATCGGCAGCCCGTTGTAAAAGCCTCATTTTCAGATATGACGCTGCTGGAATACCAGCCATGGCCCGGTTTGGAAGTCGAAGAACTATTTTTTGTCTACAGCTCCCGGATCGCGGTCATCGATTGTCATATTACCAATTCCTCTTCGGAAACCATCAAGCTGGCCTTTTACCCTGTTTTTACAGGAGCAGACTCGATGGAAGTATATGATTTTAATAGAAACCACAATGCCTATCATCTTCAACATTATGAAACGAAGAAAAGGCTGATCAGCAATTTATCCGACCGGTATCCTTACCCTAAGGAAATGGCTGATATCTTCTGCGGTAATTTCGAAGCATCTTCTTTCGGGGGATATTTTGGCGGGCTAAATGAATTTTACAATATCATCAAAACCGATTTTTATTCCGATGACCGGTCGGATTCATTGAACCTGCTGGTAACGGGGAAAGCCGATTTCGTATCCCTGCACGGGCAAATTACGCTGCATCCCGGCGAATCAGCCGGCTTCAGGTATTTCAGGGGCATCCGGTCGCGTGAAGAAGACGGCACGCAGTTGATGAAAGAGATCGATGACCTGAAATCCATGCCCCTGCAAACTTATATCGACAACAACATAAAACTGTTCAGCCGGATACCCCGTCTCACGTTTGATGATCCGGATCATAAAACCATTTATCTGTCGGCATTCAACCTGGCCCGTGGGTGCATGCTTCCGCCCACAGGTGAGACCAGCCATAATTTTTACGTATTTTCCCGCGAGCCGCTTTGGGGCTGGGGGCATGGACACCAGGTGCTGCATGAATCGCTGAGCATGCTGGCCTATGCATACCTTGATCCCGGATCGGCGCAACATTCCCAGCGCGTTTACATGGAACAGCAGGGCGATAACGGGCTGATCGCGTACCGGCATGGACCGCGCGGCCCGCAGGCTTACCCGCGAAAGGATATGCCGACAACCTCCGCTCCTTTCTACAACTGGATCAACTGGGAAATATTTAAGATCAGCCGCGATGAGGAGTTTCTCGAAGATGCCTATGAGAGCGGCGTTAAATACACCAACTGGCTGATTATCAACCGGGACACCGACCAGGATGGCACCTTTGAATGGGGGCCGTACGGGTTGATTGAGAATGTGAGGGACTGGTACAACGCGGTTTTCCAGGTTTCAAAGGAACGATACCTGGATGTGGACAAGGAAGATATCAGCGATGAGCTGGAATGTCTTGACCTGAGCCTGATGATGGTCAGGGAGATGCGCAGCCTGGCTGAGATGGCAGCGCAGTTGGGCAAAGGAAAAGAGGCCGAGGACTGGAAAATGAAAGCAGACCATCTGGTGCAACTGATCAACGAAAGGATGTGGCATGAAGATCATGAATTTTTCTACTCGGTAGATAAAGCGGATCACAGCTTCTATTTCATGTCGCGGGACCTGAAGCGGCAGGAGATCATCGGTTTTTTGCCGCTGTGGGCGGAAGCTGTAACGCCCGAACGGGCTGAAAAGCTGGTCAGGCACCTCACCGATCCGGAAAAGTTCTGGCGCAAGAACGGCGTCCCCACCCTTGCCGCCGATGACGAATGGTACAGCCCTTATGTCGATTATTGCTGCAAATGGAACGGCCCGTTGTGGCTGCTGTGGGATTACATGGTATTCGACGGGCTGATAAATTACGGATACCATGCACTGGCCGGAGAGCTTGCAGAAAAGATGATTTCGGCCGTCGGCCTGCAGCTATCAAAAAACCACAACTTCTGGGAATCTTACAGCCCTGACAACGATGTGCTGAACTGCCCGTCCAACTATATCTGGGATGCCGTTATTGCCAGGGTTTTCATCGATCTGGCAGGCCTTCAGGAACAATCGCGTTGAATCATGGACGATGGACGCCCAATCGGCCAATCCTCATATCTTCCGGCCCTCTCAGCTTTACCATAGATTTCAAATGTACAAATAATAACTTTCACAATCTTCCGAGGCTGTATCAGAAGTCGTTTTCACATTGTTGTATGCCGTTTTATTCTTGCACCAACGGGTAAACCCGTTGGTTCCGAATATGTTACAAAAATTGGAACCGACGGGTTCACCCGTCGGAGCACCAAAAAGATGTTATGGAACGACTTCTGATACAGCCTCGTTAGGGGATAGGGGCTGAACCGGTGGGGGCTGATTATCCGGGCTACCGTGCCCTGTAGACAGGTTTATCACTGAATATCCTTCGGGTTGCTGGCGTTGACGAAAAGGATATTCCCCAGCTCGTCGTAACCTGAAAATACATCGGGGCCGCTGTGACGCAGCCGTTCTGCATTAAATCCGATCATTGTTAGCCCGGCTGTTGCGGAATATTTGTTGATGACCTTCTTCGAGCTGACATTCTCATCATGGGGGATCACTTCGATGTTTGTCCTGGAAACCGGTATCCTGCCCGTTTCCATCATCCGGAACATCTCCTCCTTGATTCTTGCAGCATCATCCTTATTGACAATGGAGAAAATCTTGATCTTGCCCTTGCGCCAGTCGGGATGGGCTGTCATGATATAACTCAACAGGATCATCATGTTGTCGTTGTCGTAATCGGCGCTTCTGAGCCACACATGAATTCCATTCTTATAATTCATCGGTTTCCCTGAGCTCTCCAGTATCAGCGTATCGTAATTCCCGGCCTTGACCAGTTGCACATTCTCGATGATCCGCTGAAGCGAAGCCGTATCTCCCCGCTCATATTCAAACATTATCATGTTGTTTTCCATCCCTGAAATACCCGGCAGCTGAATGATCTGGGCAATGGCGGATGTATAGGAAGGCGAGATCAGCGTGTCCAGGTAAACGTTGGTTGATAATTTCCCGAATTTATCCTTCAAGTCCTGAAGAATCTGAACAGAATCCTGGTGCGAGGCCCGCGAATAATACCCTTCCATCAGATGAATATAAGTCCCGAAGCCATGTTTATAGGCGATCCAGTTCAACAAATGGAATGCGTCACTGCGGATCTGGGAGTCTTTCGACAGGCAAACCACCGACGGCCTCCAGGCTTGCTGTGAACGGATGCTAACGGATTGCTGCAAATAAACCTGGATGGTCCGGTTAAGCTGGAACAATGCCCCTTTGAAGATGAATTGCAGGCCTTTCCGGTCGCGGTTATAATAGGCAATCAGGTTATACAAGCCAATCATCAGAACGATGGCAAGGAATGCGTACGGGGTATTCATCTTAAACATAAGCCAGACCGACATCACAAAACCGACCAGCGAAATGTACCATCTTGATTTGAACTTCGGCCGGTAGGAAGGATCGGAGCCAAAATGGTACAGGAATGAGATCAGGCAGAGGGTGCCATAGGTCACCATGAAAAACATGGAGATGATCTTGGCCACGGCATCGACGTCTCCCATCGCAACAAACACGAATGCGATCAGGCAGGTGATCACTGCGGCGTTGAAGGGTTCATTGGTAAAGCGCTTCCCCTTGGCCATGACCCGGTTAACCTTTTCGGACGGGAATGTACTGTCGAGGGCCAGGGCTTGCAAAGTTCTCGGCGCCACCATAACTGAGCCGATGGCGGAAGAAATGGTCGATGCAGCCAGCCCCATAGGGATGATGAGCCAGCCCATCCAGGCAATCCTGCTCATAATAAGCTGGTCACTTATTAAATCCTCAGGCGAAGCCGAAGATGCTAATTTCCAGGTGATAAACATATAAACAATCAGGCCCGACATTGTAGCTGTTATTGTTCCCAGCGGGATTGACTTACCAGGCTTTTTAAGGTCGCCCGAAAGCCCGACGCCTGCCGTCATGCCCGTGAAAGCCGGAAAGATAATAGCAAAAATGATGAAGAAATCATCGGAATTCCTGAACTCGAACAAAAGCCACATGCTTGTCTTTTCCGGCACATAACCGGTTTTCCCGACAAAAAACATTGCCAGGGAAAAGAATAAAATCCCGACAATAATATACAGCGCTTTCACACCCATGTTCGCCCCTTTCGTAAGAATCAATAACGAGAGAATTCCCATTGCTGTCAGGCTGATGGCGCGCTTGGGGAGGATGATGCCAAAATTATCGTAAAACCAATGGATCATTGGCTGGAATGCCTCTGTGAAAGCGATCACATAAAAAGCCACACTGATCGCTTGCGAAAAGAACAGGGCCACGCCAATGGTTGCGCCGATATTCAGGCCGAAAGACCTGGATATCAGGAAATATTCTCCCCCTCCTTCCACCTTCTGGTTGGTGGCGATCTCCGATATGGCCAGGGCGGTGGGTATCGTTACCAGATGCCCGAGGATGATGATAAAAAATACACCGAGATAACCCAGGGTTCCAACCGCAATCCCAAAACGAAGGAATAAAATTGCACCAAGGATGGTGGAAATCGCCGTTAAAAAAACCGGAGCCGTACCAAAAGCAGTAATTTTGTTTTCTTTCATCTGAGCCATAAGGAAAGAATATTCATCCCCAAAAATAGTCATTATGATGATTATTCATAAAATTATGATGGTTCTTCCGGCATATTCTTTCTGCCGGAATTTGTTATTTTTGCTGAATAAACCACGTTAAACCGCACTTATGAAAAACTATGTCCTCATTCTTGTCATTGGCATTTCCCTGCTGGTATTTTCCTGTAAAACGGTAACGAAAGATGAGCCGGTGATCGGCAAAAAGGAGTTAAAACTGGATACCGACAGGTTAACCCCTGAAACCCTCTGGTCGCTGGGCCGGGTGGGTGAATTTCGCGTTTCACCCGACCGGAAGCAGGTTCTTTTCAGCATTACTTACTATGATATCCCATTGAACAAGGGCAACAGGGATCTTTATATCATGTCTGTTGACGGTTCCGGCCTGAAGCAGATCACCAGGACGCCCGAAAATGAATTTAACTATGTATGGCACCCGGAGGGTAAAAAGATCATGTACCTGAGCGCCGCCGGCGGAAGTGCGCAAATCTGGGAAATGAACCCGGACGGCTCAGGGAAAAAGAAGGTCAGTGACATTGAAGGAGGCATCGATGGGTTCAGTATCTCGCCCGACGGAAAAAAGATCGCTTATTCGAAAGAGGTTTTCCTGGTCGAGAAAGACCTTATCGGCCATTACGATGGTCTGCCACTCGCCCAGGGCAGGGTGATCAACCGCATGATGTTCCGGCACTGGGATGCATGGCGTAATAAGGACCAGTGGAAAGAGGCCTACAGCCACCTGTTTGTTGCCGACTTCGACGGCAGGCAGCTCAGCAATGATCACAATATTATGGATGGTGAGACATGGGATTTTCCGATGCGGCCTTTCTGGGGAATGGAACAGCTCTCCTGGCATCCCAACAGCAAGATGTTTGCTTACTCATGCAAGAAGAAAGAGAGCAAGGCATTCGCCGTCTCCACCAATTCCGATATTTACCTTTATAACCTGGATATAAAACAATCCACCAATTTTTCCCATGGCATCATGGGCTTCGACCTGTCGCCGGTATATTCTCCCGATGGCCGCTACCTGGCATGGACCAGCATGGAACGCGACGGTTATGAGTCGGATAAGAACAGGCTGATGGTTTTTGATTTGGTGAAAAACTCACGGGTGGATTATACCCAATATTTTGACCAGGACGTAGATAACCTGGTATGGTCAGATGACAGCAAATCGATCTTCTTTGTAGCTTACTGGTATGGCTCCAAGGAGATCTTCAACCTGAACCTGAACGGCACCTTCACCCAGCTGACCAGCGGCATCCACGATTACACCGCTGTTCAACCCGCCGGCGACCGGTTGATTGCTTCCAAGATGAACATGATGCTGCCGACGGAGCTTTTCTCCGTTCCCGCTGCAGGTGGCAAAGACACCCAGCTGACATTCACCAACAAAGATATACTGTACCAGCTCACCCTGGGTAGTGTTGAAAAAAGATGGATCGAAACAACCGATAACAAAAAAATGCTCACCTGGATCATTTACCCTCCGCATTTTGACGAGCGAAAGCTCTATTCGGTATTGCTCTTTTGCCAGGGAGGCCCCCAAAATGCCGTCAGCCAGAACTGGCATTACAGGTGGAACTTCCAGATCATGGCCGCCAACGATTATATCATCGTGGCGCCGAACAGGAGGGGCGTACCCGGTTTTGGCCAGGAATGGAAAGAACAGATCAGCGGGGATTACAGCGGGCAAAATATGAAAGACCTGCTGACCGCTATCGACATTGTATCAAAAGACCCCGCCGTGGATGATGAATACATGGGAGCTGTCGGCGCCAGCTACGGCGGATATTCCGTTTTCTGGCTCGCCGGGCATCACAACAAGAGATTCCGGGCATTTATCGCCCACGACGGCATGTTCAACCTGGAAAGCGCTTATCTGGAAACCGATGAACAGTGGTTCATGAACTGGGACCTGGGCGGGCCTCCGTGGGATAAGAACAATCCCGTGGCCCAGCGCAGCTATGCCACTTCACCACATCATTTTGTTGCGAACTGGAACACGCCGATCCTGATCAGCCATGGCGAAAAGGATTACCGCGTGGTGGCCACCCAGGGGCTTATGGCATTCAATGCAGCGCAATTGCTGAATGTACCCTCGCAGCTTATCTATTTCCCCGATGAAAACCACTGGGTGCTCAAACCACAAAACGGGATCCTGTGGCAAAGAACATACTTCACATGGCTTGACTCCTGGCTGAAACCACCCCCGGGAGTGAGAAGAAAGTCTAAGTAATTTTGAATGTTGAATTTTGAATTTTAAGGGCACCTCTAATAACTATTGTTGATATAAACAATTGATTGTTAATATTTTATATGCGAATATTTGCCAATTTTTATTATCTTTATCGCAAAATTGGTAAAAATGAAGAACATAAATCCGCTTGGCCTATTTGATGACCATTTTTTGATGGAAAAACTTTCAAAACTGGGAGATCCGTTACAAAAACTGAATGAATACATTGATTGGAACATCT
>JAHYJL010000074.1 GCA_019429045.1 Bacteroidales bacterium | reverse complement strand
GATGGCACTTTCCTCTTTTCTGGCCTTCATTATGGTGATTATGAATTATTTGCAGAAATTCCCGGCAAAAGTATCATTCCCAGGACAATAGTCTTAAGTGAATCACAACCGGCAATCAGCGGGGTCGAAATGGTAATCACGCAAAGTGAGATTATCTTCCTGAACATTATTGAGTCAAAAGTGTTCAAAACAATACCGATGGTATATCCGAACCCTGCAGGGGATAGGGTGAATATTGGGATTACTTTGGTAAGTCCTGCTAAAGTGAGTATTCATTTAACAGATATTTCTGGCAGGGTTTTGAAAAGTGATGAAAGGGTGATCAACGGTAAAGAGATATTCTGTCTGGATTTAGATAACATCCCTCAGGGGTTGTATTTTTTGAATATTTCAGCAGGCCAGGAAATGATCTCGACCAGGATTGCCAGGCAATAAAATAAAGATTTAACGGGTTCCTGGAAATATTTATTTTTGTCAGTTCGTCTTCTGAATAAATCGCTTTCTCATGAAGCATTATGATAAAATATTGCAGGTATTATTACTGTTAAGCATCAATGGTTTTTTATTTTCCTGCGGGCACAAGAAACAGGAAGTGGCTTCCAGTTCCGTTGCTGACAGGCCATATGAAGTGAAGGCCATCGTGGCCACGCCCAGGGAGCTGGAAAACAGGATCTATACCACCGGGACGATCCTGGCCAATGAAGAGGTGGAGATCCGTGCGGAGTTGCCGGGCCGCATCACTGCCATCAATTTCCAGGAAGGGAGCTATGTTAAAAAAGGTTTTCTTTTATTACTGATCAACGACAGCGAGCTGCAGGCGCAGTTGAAAAAGCTTACGCTCGATGAGCAGCTGGCCCGTGAGGATGTATTCCGCAAGGAGAAGCTGCTGGAAATCAAAGCCATCAGCCAGGAAGAGTTCGATATTGCACAGAACCAGCTGGGCGTCATCCAGGCCAATATGGAGCTGGTCAGTTCACAGATCGACAAAACGAAAATCTATGCCCCGTTCAGCGGCCGGATCGGGCTGCGGCACGTCAGCCCGGGGGGATTTATCTCTTCGGCCAACCTGGTGGCGCGCATGCAGCAGACCGACCCGGTGAAGATAGAATTTACCGTACCGGAGAAATATATCGCGAATATTACCGTCGGCATGCAGATCGAGTTCACGGTTGCCGGGAACGACAGCACCTTCACCGGGGCCATTTATGCGATAGAACCGCGCATAGATCTGTCTACCCGGACCTTTGCGGTCCGCGCCCGGTGCGTTAATCCCGGCAATGTGCTGATACCCGGTGCGTTTGCACGCATTACCATCATCCTGGAAAAGATATCCGATGCGCTGGCTTTGCCGTCAGAGGCCATCATTCCCGATATGATGGGGAAGAAGGTGATGCTGGTCCGCAACGGGCAGGTCAAATCGGTCTATGTCGAAACCGGCATCCATACCGAATATGAAGTGCAGGTCACCAGCGGAATTAACCCGCTGGACACGGTGATCATATCGGGCTTGCTGCAACTGCGCGAGAACATGCCCGTCAAACCTACGATTACTACGATCAACTGAAGAAACAGGCCGTCATGAACATCTCTTCACTCACCATAAACCGTCCTGTGCTGGCCACGGTCATCTCTATCCTGATCGTTCTTTTCGGTGTGATCGGTTATACTTTCCTTGGCATCCGGGAATATCCGAGTGTCGACCCTCCTGTGGTGACGGTTACCACCAATTATGTGGGCGCCAATGCCGATGTGATCGAGTCGCAGATAACGGAGCCGTTGGAGGAATCCATCAACGGCATCGAAGGGATACGAACGCTGACATCCATCAGCAGGGACGGCCGCAGCAGCATCATTGTCGAGTTTGAGCTCGGCAAGGATATGGAGGAGGCCGCCAATGATGTACGCGACCGGGTATCCAGGGCTATTCGCCGGATCCCGCCCGACACCGATCCGCCGGTCGTAACAAAGTCCGATGCCGATGCATTCCCGATCCTGGTCATGACCTTGCAGAGCAGCGCCCGCAACCTGATGGAACTTTCCGACGTCGCCAACAATGATTTCAAGGAACGGCTGCAGACCATTCCGGGGGTGAGTGAGGTAAGGATCTGGGGAGAAAAGCGATATGCCATCAAATTGCTGATGGACCCCGCCAAAATGGCGGCGTACCAGCTTAGTCCCGCCGATGTGCGCAATGCCCTGAACCGGGAAAATGTCGAGCTCCCTTCCGGACGGATCGAAGGTTACCGTACCGAGCTTACGATCCGGACAGAAGGCCGGCTGACCACCCCTGAGGAGTTTAACAATATGATCCTCCGGGAATCGGAGGGCACCCTGGTGCGGTTCCGGGATGTAGGCCGGGCCGTGCTTGCCCCTGAAAACGAGCGCGCTATCATGCGGGGAAACAATGCGATCCCCATCGTTGGGGTTGCCCTGACACCACAGCCCGGCGCCAACCAGATCGCGATCGCCGATGAATTCTACAAACGCATAGAGCAGATCAAGATCGACATGCCGGAGGATATTATCCTCGGATTGGTGATAGATACTACACAGACTATCCGGAAAGCGATCACAGAGGTGTTTGAAACGATCCTTATCGCGTTTGGGCTGGTAGTGCTCGTAATATTTGCTTTCCTCCGGAACTGGCGCACGACGCTGATACCGGTCGTCGCCATCCCCATCTCGCTCATCAGCGGATTCTTTATCATGTATCTCGCTGGCTTCTCTATCAATATCTTAACCCTTCTCGGAATAGTGCTGGCTACCGGACTGGTTGTCGATGACGCCATCGTCGTCCTGGAAAATATCTATCACAAGATAGAAATAGGCATGAACCCGATCGAGGCCGGTCATAAAGGGGTGAAAGAGATCTATTTTGCCATCATTTCCACCACCATCACCCTGGCGGCGGTATTTTTGCCGATCATTTTCCTGCAGGGGCTGACGGGACGTTTGTTCAGGGAATTTGGAATGGTGGTGGCGGGCACCATTATTGTGTCGGCACTGGTTTCGCTCACCCTTACCCCGATGATGAGCACCCGCATGCTGCGCCTGGAGAAATCTCAGGGCCGGATTTTCAATATCACGGAAAAATGGATCAATGGTCTGATCGATTACTATAACCGCATTCTGACCACCTTTATCCAACACCGCTGGCTGGCTTTTATCATCATTGCCGCTTCGGCGGCGATCATTCTCGGTATCGGTGCACTGATCCCATCCGAGTTGGCGCCCATGGAGGACAAGAGCCGGTTTACGATGCTGGCCACGGCGCCGGAGGGGATTTCTTTTGAAATGATGGACCGGTATATGTTGCAGTTGATTGAAATTGTCGATACCATTCCTGAAAAAGTTTCCTTTCTGGCTATTACAGCGCCCGGATTCGGGGCCTCCGGCTCCACCAACTCAGGTTTTATGCGGGTTACCCTGAACGATCCTTCCAATCGTGACAGAAGTCAGCAGGAGATCGTCGACCAGCTGAACAATATCGTCAGAAGGTATAATTTTGCACGGACTTTTGCGACCCAGGAGCAGACCATCGGGGGCGGTCGCGGGGCCAGTCTGCCCGTGCAGTTCGTCATACAGGCCCCTAATTTTGAGAAGCTGCGGGAAACGCTTCCGGTCTTTCTTGAAGAAGCGCGAACAAGCCCGAAATTTTCAGTGGTCGATATGAACCTCAAGTTCAACAAGCCGGAGGTTTCGGTTTCCATTGACCGCGATCGTGCGAGAGCGCTCGGAGTGAACGTAAGGGATGTGGCCGAGAGCCTGCAGCTCTATTTTGGCGAGCAGCGCTACGGTTATTTCATCATGAACAACAAGCAATACCAGGTAATTGGCCAGGCAGACCGCCAGAACCGTGATAAATTGCTGGATATGAGCAGTATCTATGTCCGGAACAACCGCAATGAACTGATCCAGCTCGACAATATCGTGAACCTGACCGAAAGCAGTAATCCCCCGCAATTGTACCGTTATAACCGCTATGTGTCTGCCACCGTTTCGGCACAACCTGCGCCCGGGGTCACGTTGGGGCAGGGCATCGAAGAGATGCGCCGGATCGCCGGGGAAACCCTTGATGAGACTTTTTCAACCTCCCTGGCGGGTACTTCCAGGGAGTATGAAGACAGCTCCAGCAGCCTCCTCTTCGCTTTCCTGCTGGCGCTGGTGCTCATATTCCTGATCCTGGCGGCCCAGTTCGAGAGTTATATCGACCCGCTGATCATCATGTTCACCGTACCGCTGGCCCTGGCGGGGGCTGTGCTGTCGTTGTGGGTCTTCGGACAAACCATCAACATTTTCAGCCAGATCGGGGTGATCGTGCTGGTGGGGATCGTCACCAAAAACGGCATTTTGATCGTCGAATTTGCCAACCAGCGGAAAGCGGCCGGCTTAGGCAAGACTGAAGCGGTGATCGACGCCGCCACACGCCGTCTGCGGCCCATCCTGATGACCAGCATGGCCACCGTGCTTGGTGCCCTGCCCATTGCCATGGCCCTCGGCGCTTCGGCCCAAAGCCGTATCCCGATGGGGATCACCATCATCGGTGGCATGATCTTCTCTCTCTTCCTGACCCTTTTCGTCATCCCGGCCCTGTATACCTATCTCTCCAGAAATTTAAAAATCAAAGACCTGCCGGTCGATACTGCAGCATATCATGAATAAATTCATCATAGCATCGCTTATCACCTGGGGGGCATCCCTGTGCTGGCTTCCGCTCCGGTCGCAGGAGATGCTGACCCTCTCCCGGGCCATAGAAACAGGCCTGGAAAACAATTTCGATATCATTATCCGGAAAAATGATGCCCTGATCGCCGAAAATGACAATACCCTCGGGAATGCCGGTTTCCTGCCAACCCTGAACCTCACCGCCGCCCAGAATAACAATATCACGGATACTTACCAGGAGGCCGCTACCGGAAGCGTAAAAGATATCAGGGGAGCGACCAACAGGTCATTCAACGCCGGCTTACAGCTGAACTGGACATTGTTCGACGGGTTCAGCATGTTTGTCAATAAGAATTCGCTGGGCGTTCTGGAGAGGATGGGCGAAACGGAGGCAAGGCTGACGATCGAAAGTACGGTGTCATCCATCATCCTGGCCTATTATGGCATCGTTCAGCAGCAGAAGCTGATCAGGGTCCTGGAAGATGCCGTTGCGTTGTCGGGGGACAGGAAGTTCATCATGGAGTCAAAATTGTCGCTGGGCTCCGGATCGGAGCTGATGCTGCTGCAGTCGACCGTCGATTTGAATGCCGACAGCATCAGCCTGCTGCGGGAGATGGCCAACCTGGAGCGGCTCCGGGCAGATTTCAACAGGCTGCTGTCGCGTAACCCGGAGAACCGCTTTCTTCCTGCCGACAGCCTGATCCCAGGCGAAATGCTGCCTTACAGAGATATCCTGGAAAGAGCTAAAAATCAGAATACTGCGCTGCAACTGGAAAGATACCGACTCGACCTGAGTACCCTGTACCTGAAGAATATGCAATCGCAGCGCTACCCGCGCCTCAACCTGAATGCTTCATACGGATACAACCAGTTGAATTCGCAAACCGGTTTCCTGGAATACAACCGCAGCTACGGCCCCTCGTTCGGGCTTTCCCTGTCTTACGCTTTGTTTGACGGCTTCAATGTAAACCGCAATATTAAGAATGCCCGCATCGAAATCAGCTCCGGTGAAACCATGCTGAAAAGCGCTGATCTGGGCCTTCACAATGAGATCTATAAATTGTTTGTCGATTATGAGACAAACCGGAAGATGGTGGAGATTGAAGAGGTCAACCAGGGCGTGGCTAAACGCAATGTGGATGTTGCCTATGAGAAATACCGCCTGGGTGCGTTCAGCGACATCGAGCTACGCGAAACGCAGAAGAAATACATCGATGCGCAATACCAGTTGCTGCTGTCGCAGTTCCAGGTAAAAAGGGCTGAGATTGAGCTGCTCAGGTTAAGCGGAGGACTGGAACGGTATTTAGGACTGTAGGACTGTAGGACTGTAGGACTGTAGGACTGTAGGACTGTAGGACTGTAGGACTGTAGGACTGTAGGACTTTAGGACGGTAGGACGGTAGGACGGTAGGACGGTAGGTGGATGTATCGATTGTTCAATGTTTCGATGTTTCGATGCTTCGATGTGTCGATGAATCATTGGATGATCATTTTTGCAGTAGTGCTTTTCAGGTTGCTTTGGAGGCGGAGGAAATAAATTCCTGCATTGAGACGGTAGGATGAATTATCGAAATATAAGCTGTGTTTACCTTTTTCAAGATGATGATCGATCAGGATGGCCAGTTGTTTGCCGGTGATGTCATAAATGCTGAGGGTGGCAGGGCCGCTTCCGGGCATTTCAAACAGGATCTGTGTTTTGGTGGTGAACGGATTGGGGAAATTTTTGAGTTGATACGTGTCAGACAGGCCATTGTCGCCGATGCTTGTGCTGGACTGGTACCGCCAGAGTTTGCCCGGGGAGCCTTCATCTACTGCTTTTGTTCCGGCGAAGAGGGTGTATAGCTGTGTCTGGCTGATGGCTATGGAAATGGGGAGCGTGGAGTACAGTCCGTCGCTGATATCATTCCAGGATGCCCCGCCGTCGGTGGAGCGGAAGATGCCGGCCTGCTCCACGGCCGCGAAAAGGGCCTGGTCTTCGTTAAACTGAGGGGAAATGGCGAGCCTGATCCCGGTGGCGCCGGGGAAATGACCCGTATTCACCCATGAAGTATCCATCCCGCCGTTTGTATTTTTGTACACGATCGAGTCTTCCGCAAGGAAAACGGTCGTATCATTCATAAAATCCGGTGAAAAGACGAAATCGTTTACCCTGGACTGGCCGGAATAAGCAAGCGTCCAGTCCACTCCTTTATTCACTGTCATATAAACGGAATTGTTTTCATACTGGATGGCAAAGTGGTTCGTCGCACCGGTGTCGAAGCTGTTCCAGAGGCGGGAGTAATAGCCGCCGCCGAGAAAGATCTCGCTGATCAGTTGCCAGGTAGCGCCAGCGGTTGGCGATGTGTAGAAATTCACCGGTCCTATGGCTCCGGATATGGCGAATAAAGAAAAATCCTCTGCAAAGTTTGCCGAAAACACAACGCCTGAGGTGCCTTCCGGGGTGATGGATGTCAGCCACGACTGCCCGCGGTTGGGAGATATCTTCATCTTGCCGTCCTTATGGACCATGATGATGGCGTTGTCGTTTTTGAAATTGGGGGATATTCCAATGTGCAGGATGGCCTGTGCCGGATTTTGCGGGTCGGCCGCCTCATAGAGCGCGATCCAGTTGGATCCGCCCGTTTCGCTGATCAGCAGCCTGGCGCCGTCATCGATGATATAGACGGTTTGATCCAGTTGATAATCGGGTGATATGGCGATATCAACAGGAGTAACCTGGTCGAGCACCTGGACCCACTGGGCTTTGACACTGAAAAAGAATGCCGGAAATATAAAGATGATCGATATGGAAATAAGCTTTATCATGAGCGTAACGGATTGATTGGATAAAGATAAGCAAAAAATTGATTGGTATTTGTTTAACCACGAAGGTCACAAAGGGTTTTCACGAAGGAACACAAAGGGATTATTGTCCATCTATTCCAAAATTCTTTTCAAATTATCTCCTTCTTCGTCCATATGCTTTTTGGTCTGGTCCATCGCCAATAGGAATGACATTCGGGGTGCCATCTGGTATAGTTATCTTCCATTTTGCAGAAGAACTCCCAGATTTTGTCGGGTGTCGTTTTAATCTCCGTTACGGATTCAACAACGGGGTATTTGAATATTCCCATAATGATAAAGTATGTCTTCAGGTGTAATCAATTCATTATTTAAAAAAGTATTCCAGTAGCACGACAACAATTATGAAACCCAGGATGATCATATATGTGAACGGACTGGCAAAATTCAACGTCCAGCCCGCCCATTTAATCCTCTTTGGCAAAATGGTGCGGGTATCGTCCGGATTATAATAAAATATGCCCCATTTGTAATGGTTGGGCTGGTTTTCGTCAAGTTCACTTTGCCTATAGCGCTTTTTCATTAATTTGGAATTGAAAGAGTTGTTGAGCAGTAAAGGTAAAAATAATTCGCCCATACAATGACACCCCCCAATTCCACCCACATCCTTCGCGTCCAAATTTGGTTATGAGGTTATTATGGAGCCAGAATATGAGGGTGTGAAATTACAATAACACCGGTAGAAACTGTCTCCTTTTTACGGCTATCAGGTAATGACCATTGCGTGTCACTTAAACCTGTCCGTACTCCGGATACTCATACCCCGATCCGATCCAGAACAACGACAGCGATTGACATCACTCCCGTTGTGACTACCATTTGCCAGTGAAAAGGCAGACCTGCCAATAGGATAACTAAGTAATATTCTGAAAATATAGTAAAAAATAAATAAATTTCAGCAGAAGTATTTATTTTTCATTATCTTTGTTATATATAATATTCAGAATATATGACAATAATTAATCATATTTCACGTGAAATATTCATTTTTCACGGAAGGATGGCCCCGGAACCGGGCACCTTAATTGGATATGGGGCAATAATTGAAGCGTACGATCTGCCTGTACCTTTACCGGTGAGGCTTTCACTGATCAGTAAAAAGCACCGCATATATACCACTGAAAGCTGGCTGGTATTTACCCCGCGATACCAACCGGAAGACACCCTTTATGCCCACCTTGTATTTGCTTTGAAATATGAGGGGGTCAATTTATTGGTTTTTAAAAAATTATTCGAAAAACTGGAACCGGGGGAAATCATTGCCTGGATAAAAAATGAACCCCAGAGCCAGTATGGCAGAAGGATCTGGTTCCTTTATGAATGGATGATGCAGGGATCATTGGATATTCCCGATTTGAAGGAAGGGAATTACATGCCTTTATTGAATGAAAGATTGCAATATGCCAGTCCTGCCGGCCCACGATCCAAACGGCACCGGCTTAAGAATAATTTACCGGGGAATGTCGATTTTTGTCCGCTGATATTTAAGACGGATAAACTTGAAAGGTACATAGCTGAGCCACTTTCTCTGGATATTGACAGGTTGATCCATGGTTTCCACAGGGATTTATTGTTACGGGCGTCGGCATTTTTACTTCTCAAAGACTCCAGGGCGTCATTTAACATCGAGGGGGAACAACCGACGCACATCCGGGCATTGCGATGGGGCAAAGTTATTGGCCAGGCGGGCAGCCATCCGTTAAGTGCAGACGAATTAGCCAGGCTTCAGCAAATTGTCATAGATGATCCCCGGTTTATCCGCATGGGTTACAGGACAGAAGGGGGATTTGTCGGAGCGCACGACCGAAACACCGGTGATCCCATTCCTGATCACATCTCAGCCCGTTGGCAGGATCTTGATATTTTAATTCAGGGATTGACAGAAGCAGAACGGAAGCTGGAAGCCAGCTACTTTCACCCGGTATTGATTGCGACGATGATCGCGTTTGGCTTTGTATTCATTCATCCGTTTGAAGACGGCAATGGAAGAATACACCGGTATCTCATACATCATATTCTGGCCGCCACGAGGTTTACCCCGCAGGGCATAATTTTCCCCGTATCGGCGGCTATTTTAGACCGCATGGATGATTACCGGAAGGTTTTGGAATCTTTTTCCAGGCCTTTGCTGGATTTCATAGAATGGAAGAAAACACCGAAAAACAACATCGAGGTGATCAATGATACGATAGATTATTACCGGTATTTTGACGCTACCAAACCCGCGGAATTCCTTTTCGAATGTATTGAATACACGATCAAGAAAATCATTCCTGAAGAAGTCAGGTATTTGCAAAGCTATGATGAGATGAAATCATGGTTGGACGGTCGCTTTCAATTACCTGATAGGTCCGTGGATTTACTGATACGTTTCTTATCCCAAAACGGCGGGAAATTATCGAAAAGAGCAAAGGGTAAAGAATTCGCGGCATTCACGGCGGATGAGATCATCGAAATTGAAAAGCAATTCCAAATTTGCTTTTATTGAGATACACCGAATTACGGCCCCCGGTTCGGAAACAAAGGCGGTTTACTTTGAGCGGATCAACAGGGTGCTGGAAGACCCCGACCGGATAAAGTCGGAGAACCTGAAAACGGACATTTATGTGCCGGTGAGGAAGGTATAACTAAGTTTTTTATTTAACCACGAAGGCCACAAAGGGTTTTCACGAAGGAACACAAAGGGGTTGAATTGCACTTCAACCCTTTGCGCTCCTTTGCGAATCAATGATCTTTAAATAGGTCAGTGCATTATCATTCATGACTTTCAGTGCCCTATGCATAAGTTGCCTTTCCGCCTCTCCCGGTTCAATTCCAATTTTATACCCCTGTTTCAGATAGCTGCCAAGCAATACAGGCGTAAATGCATTTCCGGTTTTAAGATCTACCTATACAGCATATAATAAATCGGGATTGGTGCCAGGTTCCTTTTTGACAATGTAGATTGTGTCTTCAGCATACTCCTCCCGGGCAATTGCCCTGAAATGATCGGGATCGATAATGACGGGTTCAAATACATTCCAGGTAATGCAGTTAAGAACACCCCCACGGAGGGCAATATCATAACTATTGACTGGAATAACCGTTTCTTCCCTAAAGTGTTTCTTGAACACCCTTATCGCTTCTTTATCCATTCTTTCCACAATATTCTTTTTAGCTCCCAAGTCATCATTTTCGCGATAATACTGCGGAACAAACACTTTATCTCCGATTTGCATGTAATTGACATAATTGCCAATTGCAGTGTAATCCTCACTTTTTGAATCAGATTCAGGGTCCCTGTATTTCCGATCCGAGAAAAAGTAAGGTACCTGCAAGATGTCCAGCCCAGCACAAGCAAGGATACCATAAAGCTTTTGTGCATCGCTTTGCGTAACATATTCTGACCCGTCCACATTTTGTTTTCCAGTGTGTGAAGAAACAAGGACAGCCTCATCGTGAAGGAACCTCACAAGACCATCTGCATGTCCTGTATAATCCCCTTTTTCTGGGGGAATGATGATGACATCCTCAACTTCAAGGATATTTTTCAGATTCTCGCTGTCTAATAACATTTCACCATTATCAGAAACATTATCACGGAATACTTTATCCGTAAGAATTGCATTTCGAAGCCCCTTGATAACATTCCCCCCATCCAATAGGATATCCATCCTATCCTCAACATTCATAGGAAAGGGATCGATCACTTCCGACTGTTTCGTTCGAATCTTATCATAGATCTTGCCTCTCAAGTATTTAGGGTCATATTTAAACCGAACGAATTTATCCTTATTGACCTGTACAGGCATGAAATCCCTGACCCATATGTCTTTCGTTCCCTCAATCTCCCCATATCAGACGTGATGCTGGAGGAACAGTTCGATCAATCGCCTGTAAAATTCAGGTTGATGCGTCTTGAGTAAAGCTGAAATGTAAACTTTGTTGGTTTGTTTGTCAGTAATCATGCTAATGAGATTTACGAAATAAATTGGAGAAAATCAGTATAAAGATAGCAAGAAATGAAAATCATCATGTCTTAACCCCATGTATACCTTTGAAATAGTGGCCTACTTTGAACCGGAATCACTGGCCTACTTTACACCGAAATAGGTGGCCGAGTTTGTCCGAAATAATCATTGTAAGCAGCTACATGGTTAAAGTGGGAGAACCGCTGCCTGATAACCTGGACAATGAGCCAGAACAGAATGAGACTGACAGCCTAGGTTTAACCACCCCAACAGGAAAAAAACCCTTGAACAAACCCAAAACCAAGAAAACGACCCTAAGATTGTCATCCAACTTAACCAGGATCAACGGCAAATTTTTTCAAAATGTTATGATGAAGCCGATAACCTGGGCGAAGAAGTCTTAAAAACCCTGGTTCAAATTGCCGCCAGGTACGTAAAAACCAGGGAGGGTTTTGGCCTCTTCGATAAGCATGAAAGGTACTTTATAACCAAAGGAATTGAATATGACCAATTCCAAACCGCTTTTGACTCTTTTATTAAGTCTATTGAAGCAGAAAATGATTGTGAGCTTTAATCCCCCACCCTCAGCGAACAAAAACCCGGTCTAAAAATACAGATCGGGTTTTCGTTTGCCCTGGGTATTACTTTTATGCCGTTTCAACTATTTTTATTTCCTCGTCTGTCAGGCCATATAAATCATAAACCATTTGATCAATTTCTTTATCGGTCGCTTCAATCCTGCTTTTTAACTCCTGGGCCTTTTCTCTTTCCTGGTTGAAATAATCTTCCCATTCTGCCTCTTCGGCCAGGGAAAGTTTGATTTTCTTTTTACCTAATTCTTTTATAAACCCAGCATAAGTAAGCTCATGCCAATTTTGCAGCTTGCCGGGAAGTTCTTCGATCTCAAATTTGCGCTGGATGGTTCGTTGGAATTTTTTGGAAATATTGTTTAGCTCGTAATTGAAAAAAAGCATTGATTCTGCTAATCCCACAATATTATCATCATTAATATTAGGTATTGGGCAGCTTTTCAAATAGATAGGCTTAATTTCATAATTTAGGTATTTAGTAGAAAATAGCCAATTATAAAAGGATGAATTTAATACCGCCAACAACCCTTTCAAGGAATTATTATTTTTAGCTATAATGTTTGATAACCGATTTAAATTATATTTTTTTTCACCATCGAATGTTGCAATAATTCTCCTTTTCAGACTTAGATTCCTTGTTCTGACAACTAGAAGCTTATCATTATAAAAAAAATGTTCTGGTGGCAATGAGCGTCCTAAATCACCCCTACTTTTAATATATTCTTTATCATACATAATCCACTCATTTGATATACAAGCCCCATATCTTGAAATACCACTTCCAGCAACCATTGGATGATATTTTTCACTGATTTTATTTTTACTTACGATTTCGTCTCTAATATAACCAGTATTAATGCCGACCCCTAAATCAAATTCATCTTCAATTTTTTTACATTGCTTTTCTAGCCTTGATAAAAGATTATACGCTAAATCATTTAAATTACAGTCAAATAGAAAATTATTGTTCTTAATGAATCTTTCCTTTTCAATAAGCTGAAATTCTCTTTTAAGTATATCAATACCCTTCTTCGGGTTGCCAATTAAAACCTGGGTTTGATCTCCACTATTCTTTAAAATAATAATAGATGTATCAACGGTTGCTTCTTCAAATATATTAGGCCCTAGCGGGATAAGCTGTAGAATGCCAGTCCTATATAAAATTAATTGACGTAATTTAGTGAAAGATGTTTGAATTAAAAATGAGGATGATGTTATAAATGAAAATAATCCGCCTTTTTTAGTAATATCAATACCTTTTTCGATAAAGAATTTGTAGAGGTCGAAATTCCCTTCATTTGATTTAAAGTTATTCTCAAAATACTCTTTTTCCTTTTCAGTTATTGCCTTTCTATAAGAATATGGCGGATTCCCTATTATCACATCGAAACCTCCATTATCAAAGACTTGCGGAAATTCCTCATGCCATTTGAACGCCTTTTCACCCGCCACCTTCGAATCATCAATCAGGGAGTTACCGCATTTTATGTTGTCGTTTAGATCATTTAGCTTTCTGTTTGGCCGTGCCGTTCTCAGCCATAAAGACAATTTGGCTATTTCAACGCTTTCTTCATTCAGATCAACGCCAAATAAGTTGTTTTCCAGGATACTTTTATCCAGGTCGCTTAATATCATTGCATCGCCAAAAAGCTTTGCCTGCATTTCATCAATATAGCGATGTTCTTTTATTAAAAAATCCAGAGCCTGGTTTAAAAAAGCACCGGAACCGCAGGCCGGGTCGCAAATTGTTATCTTTAAAAGCCAATTACGGTATTCCTTAAGTTTTTCAGCCAGCGCCTGGGTTGTTTTCCTTTGTCTCCTTTTATCAGTGGTATAATCTTCTTCAATGATATTAAGCTCGGTTTTTTTATCCTCGCAAAGCTTACCAACGGTATTTTCAACAATATACTTAGTAATGTACTTGGGTGTATAAAAAACCCCTTCCTTCTTTCTTTTGGTCTTGGTTTTATCTATTTCCTGCCCTTCCAACCGGGCTTTTATTTCATCCAGTTCATTAAGCGAATTTTCAAAAATATGCCCCAGGATATTAACATCTACTTCGCTGGCAAAATCATAATCCGAAAGCTTGACCAAGTTTATAAGGTACTCCCCATTCTTTAGACCACGGATCTGTTTTTCTTAATTGAATTTATTAATCCTATTTGTATTGTTATTGCTGTTAATTTCGGGAAATAACTCGAAGAGTTATTCTCGATATTAACAGCTTTTCTTTTTTGGTTCTT
>JAHYJL010000073.1 GCA_019429045.1 Bacteroidales bacterium | reverse complement strand
CTCCACCCGCTCATGGTCCGAATTGTAACCGCGGTGCGTGGCCAGATCAAAGGCGATGGAAAGCCCCATCTGCCCCGACGCCAGGTTGCGGCGGTAGAAGGCGTTCGACTCCTCGGCCGTACTGAAACCGGCGTACTGCCGGATCGTCCAGGGTTTGGTGACAAACATCGTCGAATAAGGCCCGCGCAGGAAAGGCGGGATGCCCGCGGCATAACTCAGATGCTCCATACCCACCAGGTCTTCGGCAGTGTAAACCGGCTTCACCGGGATGCCTTCGGCCGTCTGCCAGTCTTCACCTGTCCGGTGCTGCTGCTCCCATTCTTTCAAGGTCATTTTCTGACCCGTCACGCATTTATAATTGATCTTCTGAAAATTCGGTTTCATTATTATTTGTTTCGAGTTTCGAGTTTCGAGTTTCGAGTTTCTTGTTTCGAGTTTCGAGTTTCTTGTTTCAATTTTCAACCTCAACTCTTTTCCCCTCTTCCCCTCTTCCCCTCTTCCCCTCTTCCCCTCTTCCCCTCTTCCCCTCTTCCCCTCTTCCCCTCTTCCTAATCAATTCCTAACAATCCCTGAAACTTCTTCAGCTCCTCCAGCACATTCGACCTGATATGAATAAAGTGCTCTATGCCCTTCGCCCTGAGCGCCTCAAGGTGATCTTTCGGGTAGCCCGCCACCACCACGGCCGCTTTCCCTTCAACCTGGCTGAAAATTTCCGGGGCAATGACATGGTATTCTTCATCTGAGCTGCAAATGACCAGGATCTCCGCTTTGCTGGCGAAAAATGCCTTCACCCCCTCTTCTATTGTCTTAAACCCTAAGTTATCTATAGTTTCAAACCCGGCGCAGGCAAAGAAATTCCGGCTGAACTGCGAGCGTGCGACGCGCATGGCCAGGTTGCCGTAAGTGAACATGAATGCCGTCGGCCGTTTATGTTCTTTAGCATATAGATCAGTTTTATGACGCAACTCTTCAAATGCGATCGCACCGCGATATGTTTTCAGCGTTTCAGCAATGGCGCCCGGTTCAGGCTGACCATCGGCTTTCAGCGCTGCTGAAAGGTCTTCTTCTTTCTTTTCGGTGAAATTCGGGTACTGGTTCACCCCCAGGATGATATCCTTGCGGCCGGCCAGGTCCATATCCCGTTTGTGCGCCGTTTCACTGATCCTCTTTTGGATAACCCCTTGTTTAACCGCTTCCAGGTAACCGCCCATGGCATCGATCTCCAGGAACAGCCTCCAGGCTTCCGCAGCGATGGAGTCGGTCAGGTTTTCGATGTAATAGGAACCGGCGGCATGATCGATGACCTGGTCGAGATAGGACTCTTCTCTGAGCAGCAGCTGCTGGTTGCGGGCGATGCGCTCCGAGAAGTCGTTCGGCTTTTCAAAGACTTCGTTGAAGGGGCCTACCGTCAGCGAATCAATCCCGGAAATGATGGCCGACATGGCCTCGGTGGTGGTCCGCAGCATGTTTACATACGGATCGTACATCGCCTTGTTCCAGCGGGAAGTCACTGCATGGATGGTCATTTTGGCCGCTTCGTCGCTGCTGGGGCCGTAAGCTTTCACAATATGGGCCCAGAGCAGCCGTGCAGCGCGGTATTTGGCGATTTCCATGAAGTAGTTGGAACCGGTGGCGAAACGGAAACGGATCTTCGGCGCTACATGGCTGACCGATAGTGCTGTTTCGGTAAGCTGGGTCAGGTATTCCGCCCCGGAAGCCAGGCTGAAAGCCAGTTCCTCAACGATGGTGGCGCCGGCGTGATGGAAATGGTCGCCACTTACATTGATCACCGTGAAATGCGGCAGGTATTCGGCCGTTTTGATCAGGCCGTGGCAGACCTGCAGGTCTTCTTCCTTCGAAAAATAAAAATTGCCCTTCGTGATCAGCCTGCCGAAGGGATCGAAGTCCAGCGAACCGTGTATCTTCTGGAAATCCCGGTTGTAGCGCACCAGCATTTCGTAGTGGTTCTTCATGAGCTGCATGGTATTCCGGCCGCAATGAAAGTTGATCTCCACCATTTCGGCGAAAATATTCTTCAGCAGCAGGTCGAGATCTTCCTTGGAATATTCTTCATCTTCTTCAAGAATAAATCCCAGTGAATCAATACCTTTCATAAGGATATCGAGCGCTTTCTCATTGGCGCGCTTCAGGTCGCTGACCGGGATGTCCTGCCGGATAAACCAGGTATTGTCCGTTTTCTTATTGCTTCTGACAAACGGGAAAGCATCGGGCAGAATGGAAAGGTATTCCAGCGATTGCAGGTCATCGGCAACATAATACGGTTTAACCTTAAAACCTTCATTCGGTTTCCAGACCAGTTTTTTATCGTAATTGGCTCCTTTGAGGTCTTCGGTGATCTTTTTCTCCCATTGTTCCGGCTGGACCGGAGGGAATTCCTGGAAAAGATTTTTATTCTGATTTTTCATTGATCAGATTATTAAATCATTAATGAGAACGGTCAGCAAAATTACAATAAAATGCAGAAGGGCAGATGTGGCGCAGGTTTATTTGTTAATAAATTAACAATACAAAATCAGAATTGTAATCCTTATTCTTTGATGAATCTTTTATTAACCGATTTACTTTTCAGGTCGATTTTTAAGAAATAAAGGCCGGGTTTTAAGGCTTCAATATCCAATGTTGTCAGATGGCTGTCTGGTTGTACCGACATAATGAATTGTCCCAGGCCGTTTAACAATTCAATCTTTTTGATACCTTCACCTTTGATTGAAATCTTATCTTTTGAAGGATTCGGAAAAACAAAAATTGCATCCGGGATCATTTCAGTTGGAAAGTTTGATGTGATATTGCAATTTATTGGATCTGGCAGGTTGTTAACGGCATTGCTTTCCAGTCCCAGATATTCAACAGTGCAATTTGAATAAGTAACCTTGAATTTCCATCTATGATAATTCATACATCCTGAAAAGCAGTCTTTCCAGGCTAAGGTAAAGTTGAAATATTGATAATCACCGTCTGCATTATATTGTATTTTATTACCGTCTATGGTCACATGATGAGGGTCGGCAGATACAATTCCATTGAAAGTTATCAGGCTGTCACTTAATGCAAAAGTGTTTATAATTATGTCTGAGTATATTACAACACTGGCATAATTTGGATTCGTTGAATAAATTTGATACTCATAAGTGGAAATTAATTCATCCAACTCAGCATAACCCGTGACTATTTCTCCGTTAAGCCAATTACTTGTCCAGCTAATGGAAGTGTCAAGCTCAATAAAGATATGAGGTAAAAACATTTTGGTATGATGGGAAATGTTGTGTATGCAATAGATATCAAATATTGAATCTCTTTGTGGCATTAAAGAAGCATTATATATGGCTGACAAACCATGCCAGATGGAGTCCAGATGAAATTGCGGAATTATGATTAGGCTCCTGTCGGGAGAATTATTGGCAAACATTCGGTTTATTGCAAGGTCAGCAACATCATATTTATAGAAATATTCAAGTTCTGTTGCTTTATCACAATTGTCCTGAGCCTGGGTAAAACTAGCTGTAAACAAGGAACAAAGTACAGTTAAAGAATAGATTCTTTTCATAACTGATTATTTTTTGATCTGTTTCGCAGGTTCTGAGGTACTTACCCGGTGGAGGTTTTAATATCGCAAACGGGTAAATTCCCAAGCTATCAAGTAAATATAGGCAATAATCGGGTCAATTCGTCACATTTTTATAATTTTTTTTCTCTGCACGTGTCCACAGGGACTCCATCCCTTTTCACAGGGACTCCATCCCTCAGGAACACCAAACATTCATCGCCTGATGAACCTTACGATACAGCCATATCCTCCTGAATCATAGAATGCCAGGTAATACAGGCCGCAAGGAATTCCAGCAAGATCAATTTCCACTATTCCTGGCTCCCCCATCGGCGCTTGCAAATCTTTTCTCATGATCATCCGACCTCTTGAATCATATAATGCATACCCTGACCATACTTTGTCGCCTTCCAGATGGATACGAACCTTATCCAGTGCCGGGTTAGGGTAGGCCAGGCCCCGGACGGTAACGGGCGGTGAGAATTCAGTTAGGCCCAGCGATCCGTCGTGGAACACCGCCATCCATCCCTGCTTTTGCTGGATGGGGTCCGATTTGAACCGCAGGGTGAAAATGCCGGAAGGGGAGGAGAGGCTGCCCGGCCAGGCTGTCCCTGTATAGCTGCCGAGCAGCGGGGAAAGGGTATCTGGACCGGCATAGATCCACAATGAATCATAAGGATCTTCAAGATGGAAACTGATGAAGTCGAGATAATGGTTATCCTGCCAGCCATGGTCGATGGTCATGGTGTAAAGCTCGTTGGCATAGTAATTCCAGGTTGGTCCCCCGGAATCGAACAGGGTATCGTATAGCAAAGGGACGTAGCAATCGCTGAATTTATCCGAGATCGCCTGCCATAGTTCCGGATGGCCGTTGTCATATCCGAGCGCCCAGATGCCAATGCCGGCCAGCCGGCGGTAGTTGACGATATCGTACCATTTTCGAACATCCCGCGCCAGGCCGATGAAGCACTGGTTCCAGTTATTGTTCTGGGAGAAGATGAAACAGGAAGAAAAGCTGTTGGGCTCCCAGAAATAATGCTGCGAATTGTAATTTCCCCCGATATTGTTGCGGATATTGGCATAGGTCAGCGCGGTGCCGTTGGCCAGTACCGGCGAAGGTACTGAATTGGACTGTGTAAGCCACTGTCGGCCATAGTAGGGTATGCCCAGTACGAACTTTTCGTTTGGAATGCCCTCTGCCTGGTAGGCCGAAATGGTCCTCGACAGGCTGTAGTCATTGGAAGATGTCAGGGAATAGAGCGGGGTCACCGGACCTGCCGTGGCGCTGCCGTTCCAGTAATAATCATAGCCCATCACCATGAACAGGTCGATTGACGATTCCATGTCGTTGATCCTGAATGTATTGCTCCAGTTGGTGGCCGGGATGGCGATGCTCAGGACCGATTCCGGCATGGCTGCTTTCATTTGAGCCGAAAGATCATGCAGGAAGGATGTCAGGTTTTCAGCTTGCGATGAGGGCACCAGCTCGAAATCGATGTTGACCCCGTGAGCGTTGCGCTGCTGAACCAGCGATATCAGGTTATCGATCAATGTTTGCCGGGCGGCCGGATTGGCGAAGAATGCGCTGTGGCCGGAGAAGAGGGTCACGCAGAGATGTACCCTGACGCCTTGTTGCAGCGCCAGGTCGATGGCAGGGTCGGTCAGCCAGTTGTGGATCGTCACGGCATGACCGGTGGAGGGATTGACTTCATAAGAGAAATAGCACAGGTCGCTCAGCAGGTTCCACTGGTAGTTCAGGTATGCCGAACCGCCCCAGTAGGGATGGTATCCGAAAACCACCCTCCGGAGCTGGCAGTCGCTGATCTGCCGTGCTGGTATTAGCTGAAACTGATGAAGGGAATCATAAAAGGAATATGACTGCTCACCGTAGGAAGCGTATTGAGCGCTTTGCTCCTGGTGGATGGAAACAAAGGGATGGTGCTGAGAATGAAGGCTTAGGGTGAAAAAAAGAAGAATGATCCACAGGGATGGAGTCCCTCTGAACAGGGATGGAGTCCCTGTGGAAGCACCGGCGAAATGCCGGTGCTCATCCACAGCCAGGATATATTCCAGTTGCTGTATATTCACGCAATAAATAGTATCAATGCAAATATAGAAAATATCAGTTTGACTTTTAACTGGTTAATATCGCTGAGCGTATCCTGACCCTGGGTGGCACACCGGCCAGCGCTTACTCGCAATACCTGAAATTGGCTGAAATCAAAGAGGTCGTTTACGAACCGGATGGCAAGAAGGCTGTGGAAAGCATCCTTCAGAGCTTCCAGATCCTGCTGGTCAACCAGCGTGAATTACTTGACATGTCGGGCGACGCCGGCGACGAAGGGACCAATGCCCTGATGAGCGACTACATCCGCGAACAGGAAAAACTGGTCTGGATGCTGAGCGCTTTCCTGGCAAAGTGATTTGTATCGCTCTATTTTCAACAAATAAATATTGAATGTTGTAACAAATGTTACAACCACCCTCACATTGCGCTTTTATCTTTACGGCAATTATTATCAATCAATATTTTGTATAAATGAAAGCCTTACTGATACAAAGCGCAATGGTTTTATCCATTGTTACAATTCTATTGGGATGCAGCCAATCCACTGAAAAGAGACAAACCGCGGGTGAAGCTGCATCCACCATTCAGGCAGATCCCAACGACCCGATGTCCAACAAAGGCATCGGGCCCGTGAAGGAAGTTGTGCTGGGCGAACTCGATAATGCGATGGTTGCGGATGGAGAGAAGATCTTCAAGCAGTTATGCTCGGCCTGTCATAAGCCCGAGGAGAAATTTATCGGCCCTGCACCAAAGGGCATCATGACGCGCCGCTCGCCGGAATGGATTATGAACATGATCATCAATCCCGAGGAGATGGTCAAGTATGACCCCGTGGCCAAACAACTGCTCATCGATTACAACCTGGCCCCCATGGCCAACCAAAATGTGACGGAGGAACAGGCCAGGAAGATACTGGAGTATTTCAGGACACTGGAGTGATAGCTGTCAGTCGTTAGTCATTAGTCGATAGTCAGAATAATGTCCATCAATGTCCATAAATGTCGCGAACGAAGTGAGCAAATGTCCATCAATGTCAACCCAATAACAATTAACATATGAGAACATTAATTTTTCTTAGCCTAATCAGCCTTGCCTTCCTGCATGGCTGCCAACCCCGCCAGGGTGGGATGGCCGGAGGCGGCGCCGCAACCGATGCCGCTTCAAGGGTGTATGTGGCACCCGGTGAACTCGATGAATTCTATGCCTTCTTTTCGGGAGGTTTCAGCGGACAACTCAGCGTTTACGGACTTCCCTCCGGGCGCTTGCTGAAAATCATCCCTGTATTTTCGGTAGATGGGGAAAAGGGATATGGCTTTAACGAGGAGACAAAACCCCTCCTGGAAACATCCTTCGGGTTTATTCCCTGGGATGACGCGCATCATCCCCAGCTGTCACATACCAATGGCATTCCCGACGGCCGATGGGTATTTATCAATGGCAATAATACACCGAGGATTGCCCGCATCGATCTTATCACTTTCGAGACGGCCGAGATCATCGAAATCCCCAATTCGGGAGGAAACCACAGCTCTCCATATGCAACGGAAAACACGGAGTATATCCTGGCCGGAACACGCTTCAGCGTTCCTTTCCCGCAGCAGGATGTTCCCATCAGCTCATATAAGGAGACCTTTAAGGGTGTATTATCCTTTATCTCAGTCGATCCGAAAACAGGGCATATGGAACTGGCCTTCCAGGTGCTGCTGCCCGCTTTCAATTACGACCTGGCCCGCGCCGGCAAGGGCAAATCGCACGGATGGTCGTTCTATACCAGTTACAATGTCGAACAGGCCCATACCCTGCTGGAAGCCAATGCGTCGCAGTATGACAAGGACTTCATCGCCGCGGTGAACTGGAAAAAAGCGGAGGAATATGTGAAAGCCGGCAAGGCAAAGGAGATGCCTGCCAGCTATTTCCACAATATTTACGACGACAACAGCCACATGGCCACTTCGAAGGAGATCAAAACCGTGAAGGTGCTCATCCCCTCCGAATGTCCCGATATGGTCTATTTCCTTCCCACCCCGAAGTCGCCCCATGGGGTTGATGTAGACCCAACCGGTGAATATATCGTCGGCGCAGGTAAACTTTCAGCCGATATGTCGGTCCATTCATTCTCCAAAATATTGGAAGCAATTGAAAATGAAGCTTTCGAAACGCATATCGATGGGATCCCGGTATTGAAATATGAAGAAATCGTGGCCGGTATTGTTTCCAGCGGCGGACTGGGGCCACTGCACACCGAATTTGACGACAACGGGCATGCTTACACTACTTTCTTTATCTCTTCCGAGATCGTAAAGTGGAAAGTGGGTACATGGGAAGTGGTCGACCGCGCGCCCTGCTATTACTCGGTCGGTCACCTGATGATCCCCGGCGGTGATTCGAAAAAACCGTTCGGCAAGTATATGGTGGCCATGAACAAGATTACCAAGGACCGCTACCTGCCCACCGGGCCGGAGTTGAACCATGCGGCGCAATTGTACGATATCTCCGGCGACAAGATACAGCTCCTGCTCGACTTCCCGACCGTGGGCGAACCGCATTACGCACAGGCGATCCCGGCACACCTGGTGGCGCCGAATTCGAAGAAATATTTCAGTCTTGAAGATAATGTACATCCCCATGTCACGAAGAAAGAATCGGATACCCGTGTGGTGCGTGAAGGAAACGTGGTAAGGGTTTACATGACCACCATCCGGAGCCACTTTGCACCCGATAACATCGAAGGGATCAGGGTGGGCGACAAGGTCTATTTCCATGTGACCAATCTGGAGCAGGACTGGGACGTGCCGCACGGTTTCGCCGTCATGGGGGCGCACAATGCCGAATTGCTCATCATGCCGGGACAGACCGAAACGCTGCTCTGGGAACCCGACCGGCCCGGGGTGTTCCCCTTCTATTGCACTGACTTCTGCTCTGCGCTCCACCAGGAAATGCAGGGCTATGCAAGGGTTTCAACCAAAGGATCCGATACGCCGTTGAAATGGTGGGTTGGAAAACAGGAATAATTTGCGATGAAAAATCTTCCCAGAATATTGATGATACTATCAGCGCTCCTGCTGGTCTTTGTCTTCTTCTTCCCGATCTGGAGCATAACCCTTTATGCCCCGCAATACCCGGGCGGAGTGACGATGTACATCTGGATCAACAAGATCACCGGCGACACACCGGGAACGCTGCAGAATATCAATATTCTCAATCACTATGTCGGCATGAAAATGATCGAGCCCGATTCCATCCCTGAGCTGAAATATTTCCAGTTCATTATCGGTGGGATGGGGCTGATCGCGATGGCCCTGGCCTGGGTGAACCGAAAACCGTTTTACCTGGCCTGGGCCATCTTTTTCGTCATCCTGGGTGCGCTGGGCATTTATGACTTTTATCTCTGGGAATACGATTACGGGCACAACCTATCGCCGGATGCCCCCATCAAGGTCCCCGGCATGACATACCAGCCGCCGTTGTTCGGTAAAAAGACGCTGCTCAACTTCGTGGCCTATTCTTATCCTTATTGGGGAAGTCTCTTTTTCGGCCTCTCCGTGATATCCGGTTTCCTGGCCTACCTGTTCTATAAAAAAAGAAAGAAATGAAAACAATGATCTTATTTGCAGGAATGCTGCTCGTCGCGTCTTCCTGCTCCGTTTCACCCCAGCCCATTCAATACGGTCATGACAATTGCGTGCAATGTGCCATGACCATCATGGACCACCGCTACGGAACCGAAGTGGTCACCTCTACCGGTAAGGCCTACAAATTCGATTCGGTGGAGTGCCTGGTGGAATTCCTGGAGGAACACAAAGATGGCAAGGAGCAATTCAGCCTGGTGCTGGTAACCCCTTTCAATCAGCCACAAACCCTTGTCGATGCCCGGCAGGGCCATTATCTCCGGAGCAAAGACCTCCCCAGCCCGATGGGGATGTATCTCACAGCCTTTAAAGATGAATCGACGGCTCTGAGTTTCAAGGAGGAATTCGGCGGCAGGGTTTATTGCTGGGAAAAGCTGACTGAGAATTTTGATGTTTTCAGATTGAAAGGAATTGAAAATTAATGATTTAATATGGAAGAAAACAAACAGGTTGCGGTTGATTACCTCCGCCTGGCTTTTCCTGTTTGCCATTGTTTCCGAACAGTTGCAGGCTTCCGATACGCTGAATGTCGGAAAAGCCGAAAGGTTCACCAGGATAGGTGATGCTGTTAAGGCTGCATTTCCGGGAGCTGTTATCAGGGTTTTACCGGGATTCTACCAGGAGAGCAATATCATCATCGATAAAAAGCTTCACCTGTTGGGGGTCGGTTTTCCTGTGATCGATGGCAACCAGAAGGACGAGATTTTCACGGTAGTTGCCGACAGCGTACGAATTTCCGGTTTCCACCTTCAGAACTGCGGGATAAGTTTTGTGAAAGACCTGGCAGGCATCCGGGTGGACCAGGGCGCCCACTGCGTGATCGAGAACAACCGGCTGTTCAACACATTTTTTGGCATTTACCTGAAGAACGCCCGCGATTGTGTGATCAGGGACAATTACGTGGAGGGCCTGGCGAAGGACGAATTTTCCTCCGGAAATGCCATTCATATCTGGTATTCGAAGAATATTACCGTAGAAGGGAATACCTGCCTGCAGCACCGTGATGGCATTTACCTGGAATTCGTGGAATTCAGCACCATCCGCAATAATACCAGTGAAAAGAACCTCCGGTACGGGCTTCATTTCATGTTTTCCAACAATGACGATTACCGGTGGAATGTCTTCCGGAATAACGGCGCCGGGGTGGCGGTGATGTTTTCCAAAAATATCATCATGGAAGACAATCTTTTTGAGAAAAACTGGGGCAGCAATTCTTACGGTTTGTTGCTGAAGGATATCACCGACGGGGAGATCGTCCGGAACCGCTTTCACAGGAACACCATCGGGATCTACGGCGACGGCGCCAACCGGCTGCGGATGGCGCATAACGAGTTTATGCAGAACGGCTGGGCGTTGAAGATCCTCGGCAGTTGTTACGATAACCAGGTTACCGCCAATAATTTCCTCGACAACACATTCGATGTGATCACCAATGCAACGGTGAACAATAATCATTACCACGGCAATTTCTGGAGCGATTACACCGGTTACGACCTCGACCGGGACGGTGTGGGCGATGTCCCTTACAAGCCCGTCAAGCTCTTTTCATACGTCACCAGCCGGGTTCCCCAGGCGATCATCATCCTTAGGAGCCCGTTTGTCGACCTGGTCAATTTTGCCGAAAAGGTGATGCCTTCGCTGACACCACAAACGCTGGAGGATGCCGCCCCGCTCATGAAAATTATTGCATTGCCATGATTGTCAGGGATTTATATAAATCATACCGGAAGCACCAGGTGCTGAAAGGGGTCAGTCTTGGGCTTGATCCCGGGCGGATCACAGCAGTGCTGGGGCCGAACGGATCGGGCAAGACCACCCTGATCAAGTGCATGCTCGGGATGGTGATCGGGCAGCAAGGGGAAATCAGCGCCAACGGGAAGAATATTGGTCATGACTACCTCTACCGGAAAGATATCGGTTACCTGCCGCAGATTGCCCGTTTCCCTGAAAACCTGAAGGTCAGGGAATTGGTCAGCATGGTGAAGGACCTGCGGAACCAGCCGGCGAATTACGAAGAACTGGTATCGCGGTTCGGCCTGGGGCCTTTTATGCAGAAACCCCTGCGCAACCTGTCGGGCGGGACACGGCAGAAGGTCAATATCCTGCTGGCATTCATGTTCGATTCCCGGTATTATATCCTCGACGAACCGACCGCAGGACTCGATCCCCTGTCATTGCAGCGCTTCAAAGAGATGTTGTTGAACGAAAAGCAAAAGGGAAAGGCGGTTTTGATGACCACCCACATGGTTCACCTGGCCGAGGAGATGGCCGACGAGGTCGTTTTCCTCCTGGAGGGCAAAGTCTATTTCCATGGCGGCGTGCAGGAGCTGAAAGATACGTATGACGGGATGAACCTTGAGGCCGCCATTGCCAACATTTTATCGCTGCAGGAACATGCTTAAGGTACTGAAATACAGTTTTTACGACCTCAGCCGCAGCCGTTGGACCTATGCATACCTGCTGTTTTTCCTGCTGTTGACATTCGGCCTGCTCAACTTCAGCCACGACCTGTCGAAAACCATCATCAGCCTGATGAACGTGGTGCTGATCCTGACCCCGCTGATCGGGACGCTCTTCGGGGCGCTGTATTATTACAATTCGAAAGAGTTCATCGACCTGCTGCTGGCGCTGCCATTGCCGCGGAGATCCATTTTCCTGGGAAAGTACCTGGGATTGAGCCTGTCGCTTTCGGCCAGTTTCGTTATCGGCATCCTGGCGCCGATGCTGCTCTTCGGCATCCTCTCCACCGGCCTGGTGCTGAATCTGGTCATCCTGATGAGCACCGGGGTGTTGCTCACGTTCATCTTCACCGCCATCGCCTTCCTGGTCTCCATCCGTTTCGAGCACCCCATCCGGGGATTCGGCGCCGCCATCTTCATCTGGCTCTTCCTGGCCGTGATCTACGACGGTATCCTGCTGCTCATCCTGATCTGGTTCGAGCACTACCCGCTCGACCACTTCGCCCTTCTGATGACCCTCTTCAATCCCGTCGACCTGTCGCGCGTGCTGATCATGCTGCAACTCGACATCTCCGCACTCATGGGATATACCGGGGCCGTTTTCCGGAAATTCCTCGGCACTTCCCTGGGAATGTCCATCGCTTATGCCACGCTTCTGACCTGGATCATCGTCCCGGTATTTGCATTTCTATGGCTGGCAAGGCGGAAGGACTTCTGACATTTTTCATTCATTCAAAATATCATTTACATAATTAACCCATTTATGTTCGGGGATTCCCTTATCCAGGTAATAATCCGGTTGTATGCCTTTATCGTCAATTGAAAATTCTGGAATTCTCATACTTCTGGAAAGAGAGTAGCCTAATTCAAATTCTCCACAGGGAGATTCAACATAATACATATTGGAAATATCCAATACTCCCCTTTGTTTTAAGGCGTATTCAAAGCCTGCATCGTTTTCTTCAAATGTCTTTTTTACCCATTCAAACTTGCTGAGACAGTCACAATTTTGAGCATCAGTAAGAATTGTAAAAAGGAAAGCTGCGATTAAAATTAGTGTTGATCTCATAATGATTTTTTAAGCAGGGTGCAAAATTTCACAAACTCTTCATATCCAATATTTTCTTCCAGCTCATATAATAAAACAGGTCCTTTGTTATAAAGTACCTGATGCACAATTCCGTGATCTTCGCCCATTCGATCAAAGTCTTCCGGGTCCAGATCCGATAAAACAACGCCGCCTGTTCTGGCATAGCCGCTTTCCCAAGCTGATCTATAATCAGCTGAATGTCGTAGTGCGGGTAATCAATTTTTTGCGGTGCTTTGTTAATATCGCTCAGCGTGCATCCACTATATAAAATGATGATGAAGCTCAAAAAAGTAAAAAATTTCATCATGATTATATACGCTTTGATTTCTAATGGTTTGTAACAGTTCATTATAATGTAACCCTCCGGTCTGATGCGTCTTGTTTTCTGCTAAGGCGCCCTTTACCTTTGGCGCCATAAATATACGACATTATGCAGAAAATTGAAAGCCGGCAAACGCAAAACGGGCCGCTATGATGTATTCTTTCCTGGGAACCTGCGAGATCAACAATATTGAACCCTTTGAATGGCTTTCGACCGCCCTGAAACGCATTCCGGATCACTCGATCCAACGCCTGGAGGAATTGCTGCCGTGGAATCTAAAGTAAATCACGCCGGAAATAAAACATTTTTTAGGCACAGGTCAGGACGCATCAGACCGGAGGGTTACGAAGAACAAGATGCCGGAAGCCACTGTGATAATCGCACCGGCTGTGTATGAAATATTTCCGGGTAAGTTCAACCCTTCAGGTGCCAGCAGCATGTAAACCGTTATCACATTGGTCATAAAGAGGGCGGGCAATAGCGTGATCCAGAAGTTTTTCCTTTCCTGGGCAAGATACACCGTGATGGCCCAGAGTACCACGGTGGCCAGGGTCTGATTCGACCAGGCAAAGTAACGCCAGATGATATGAAAATGTATTTGTGTCAGCAGCAATCCAATAGCAAACAATGGCAGGCTGACCATCAGGCGGTTTTTGACAGGTCCTTGTTTCAGTTTAAGGAAATCCGCCACGATCAGTCTTGCGCTACGGAAGGCCGTATCCCCCGAGGTGATCGGTGCAGCCACCACCCCCAGTAAAGCTAATACCGCACCAAATTTTCCCAGCAGCGAATTGGCCACTTCGTTGACCACCCAGGCAGCATTTCCCTGATGTTCCACCATGACATCGTTAAGTTCCCGGATACCACCAAAAAAGCTCATGGCAATCGTTGCCCAGATCATCGCCACTACCCCCTCGGTGATCATGGCCCCGTAAAAAACCCTGCGACCGAGTTTCTCATTCGTCAGGCAACGTGCCATCAGCGGCGATTGTGTTGCATGAAACCCTGAAATCGCTCCGCAGGCGATCGTGATGAAAAGCATCGGGAAAATGGGAAACTTGTCTGCGCTGTTGTGAAAGCTCCTCATTGTATCGAATGTCAGCTCCGGAATAGGCATACCGCTGACAAACAATGCGATAAGCAGGCTGACAGCCATGAACAACAAAGCGAACCCAAATATGGGGTACAGCCTGCCGATGACCTTGTCGATCGGCAGCAAGGTAGCCAGCACATAGTAAAAAAACACGGCCCAGATCCAGAATGTCATGGATGCAAATCCAGGAGTGATGCCCGACAGTATTTTAGCCGGCCCCATGATAAATACCGTTCCCACCATGATCATCAGGATCACTGTGAAAGCGCGCATAAACTGCCTGGCGAACTTTCCCAGGTAAACACCTACTATTTCTGTGATGCTCAGACCGTTGTGCCTGATGGAGAGCATGCCGGAGAAATAATCGTGGACGGCACCGGCAAAAACGGCCCCGAGAATAATCCACAGGTATGCCACCGGCCCCCACATGGCGCCGGCAATGGCGCCGAAAATTGGTCCCAGTCCGGCGATGTTGAGGAATTGGATCAGGAATATCCTCCACCATGGCATCGGGATATAGTCAACCCCGTCGGGCATGGAAACCGCAGGGGTAACACGCCCTGCATCTGCACCAAAAACCCGTTCGATATACCTGG
>JAHYJL010000072.1 GCA_019429045.1 Bacteroidales bacterium | reverse complement strand
TTCCGATCTTTTTACTTTCACAATGTCCAGAAAACGGAAGTGATATTGACTGGGATCACTCAGTTTGATCAACGTGTCTTCTGTGATGATGATGGAGCTGCCGTATATCTTTGTCAGTCCTTCGAGCCTGGCGGCCAGGTTCACGGCGTCGGAGATGACGGTTCCGTCCATCCGCCCTTCCCCTCCGATGATTCCCAGCATGAGCAGGCCGGTGTGAATACCAATGCCCGCATCGATGGATGGCTTTCCAAACTGGCTCATAATTTCATTGTATTCCATCAGCTTGATCTTCATTTCAATGGCGGCATTGATCGCATCTTCGCTCTTATCGGGAAACAGCGCCATGATTGAATCACCCATGAACTTATCAATGAACCCGTTATTATTCCTGATAACGGGTTCCATGTATCCCAGGTAGTTATTAATGAAATTGAAATTTTCCTTGGGTGACATTGTTTCTGACAGCGCTGTAAAATCCCTGATGTCTGAAAACAAAATCGTCATCTCTTTTTGGACCTGGTCACCTAGCTGTATCTCTGTGATGTTCTCCTTCCCCAGGAAATCGAGAAATTGCTTTGGGACAAACCGGGAATTGGCCCGGTTGATGTTTTCCATGCTCAGGAAATAACTTTTGATTTTTTCTGACATTTCATTGTATCCTTCTGTCAGCAAACCGATCTCATCATTGGTTCTAACGGTGCAAAAACTATCCAGTTCACCCTGTCCCGTCAGCCGCATGCTGGCCAGTAGTTCATTTACCGGCCTGACAATGTCTTCAGTGGTCCATCGTACAAAGAGAACAATATATATCAACGCAACCAATATCCCGGTCCCGATCCCTAATACCATTAGCAGGCTGTTAATCGTATTCACGTAGAAGAGATCGCCGATAACCTGTTCACTGATGCTAATATCCATCGACTGGTATTTACCCAGTAATATCTTCCAATGATCATCGGTCATTTCTGATAATTCCAGCTCTTTTACAGTCGTAATGCTCAGCACCAGGTAAAAAACAACGATTATCAAGGGAATCAGTGTAGTCATGGCGCTGGAGATCCAAAGCCTGTTCCTGATTTTTCCAGCATTGGCTTTAAATATTCTTTTCCTTAATTCCTCCTGAGAAAAAATATGCCCGATGTACCAGATGTGCACCCTGTGCTTCATCCAGAAATATACCAGCATTAATGTTAAAATACTGGATAACAGCGTGATGAAGAAAAACTGCAGATAAAACCGATGACTGAGCTCATCTACTTCGGGCCGTATGGTTATGATATACAGCATGTACAGGATAGTAATCCCGTATGAAATAGCTAAAATACCGGCATTGATCAGGGGTGATTTAAGAAGGAATTTTTTACAAAAGTTTACAAGACCCGGCTTTATGACCCGGCATTTTCTCTTTTTGCGAAAGTATAATTTAAACGGCAGGTTAAACCCCAGGCCCAGGACGAAACTGACGATCAGCAAACGGATCAGCAAAGCCATTGTCCCACCGATCTGTTTGTTGGCTTCGAAATCTTTCACAATGACAGATCCATCATCCTCCCTTTCTTCGATTTTCAGAAATGATTTATCGGTTTTCGAAACATCTTCCTTTGGGATGCTCTCAATTCTATTTTTAATCCGGTAATCGGGGACATATTTGAACAGCAGTATGCCGGCCACGGGAAAAACCAGGAAAAAATACAGGAAAGTCGATACCAGGTATATGCGCAAACCATGGTATCGCGGTACTTTGCTGTATTTATTCTGTGTTGGTGACATGGCTGTTTTAGCGGCAGCCAAGATACAAAAAAAGAGGGTGTATTCAGTTCGCCTCTGCTATAATTTCCATTCCCCTGTGCAAGGCTTTCTCATTATCGGGGATCAGGTGATGGTACCGGGCAGGAAGTGATTTTTTCAGTCCCTGGATGACATTTTCCAGGCTAACAAGGGGTTTTACCTTGAGATATCCGCCCAGAACGATCATATTGAAAATCTTGGCAAGCCCCATTCTTGCTGCTTCATCTGCAGCATCGATCCGGTATATTTTGATATCTTTCCGTTCCGGGTGCCGTGTGATACCGTTTCCATCATAGATCAGGGTACCTCCAGGCTTCACCATCGGCTCGAATTTGTCCATCGACTGTTGGTTCAGAATGATGGCGGTATCATAACGGGTGAGGATGGGTGAGCTGATCCGTTCGTCGCTCAGGATCACCGTCACATTGGCTGTTCCTCCCCTCATTTCCGGGCCGTAGGATGGCATCCAGCTAACCTCCTGGTCCTGCATGATCCCTGAATAAGCGAGGATCTTTCCCATCGAGAGGACCCCCTGCCCGCCGAATCCGGCTATGATTATCTCTTCGGTCATGGTATGATTGTTTCGTGTTTCGTGTTTCGTGTTTCTAGTTTCTTGTTTTTAGGCTCTAGTTACAGTTTATTGCCATCTACCTTAATATCTCCCAGGGGGTAGTAGGGAAACATGTTATCGACCATCCATTGGTTGGCCTGTGTGGGTGTCATCTTCCAGCCTGAGTTACAATTGGATACGATTTCGATAAAGGAAAGCCCCGGTTTTTTACTGACCTGGTTTTCGACGGCCATACGGATGGCTTTTTTTGTTTTCCTGACATTGGCCGGTGTATGCACAGCCTGGCGGGTAACAAAATAAGTGCCCGGCAGTTCGGCGACCAGTTCGGTCATTTTCAGCGGGAAGCCCATCAAAAGAGTATCCCTGCCGTAAGGTGAGGTGGATGTTTTCATTCCGGGCAGCGTAGTGGGGGCCATCTGGCCGCCGGTCATACCGTAAATGCCATTGTTGATAAAAACAATAAGGAAGTTTTCCCCCCGGTTGCAGGCATGGATGGTTTCAGCAGTACCGATGGCAGCCAGGTCGCCGTCACCCTGGTAGGTGAAAACGAACTTATTCGGCCAGGTCCGCTTGATGCCGGTGGCCAGTGCCGGCGCCCGTCCATGGGCCGCCTGTTGCATATCGACATTCATGAATTCGTATGCCAGCACAGAACAACCTACCGGTGCGATACCGATGGTGTCCTTCTGCAAACCCATTTCGTCGATCACTTCCATCAAGATCCGGTGTGCGGTGCCGTGTCCGCATCCCGGACAGTAACTTAATACTTTATCGGTCAGCAGGCTGGTTTTTGTGTAAACCAGGTTTTCTTCCGAAACGATCTCTTTGTATAATTTTTCATCCATGGCCTAGCCTCCTATGAGTTTTTTCTCCAGTGCGGTGACAATTTCTTCAGGGGAAGGGATCATGCCGCCCATTCTGCCGTGGTGTTCCACCGGAATTTTTCCGGCAACTGCCAGCCTGATATCTTCCACCATCTGACCTGCGTTCATTTCAACGTTCAGAATTCCTTTGACCTGGCCCGCTAACTTATTTACTTCATCTTTCGGGAAGGGGAAAAGGGTGATGGGCCGCAGCAATCCGGCTTTTATCCCTTTCGCCCTGGCGATCTGGACCGATTTCTGAGAGATCCGGGCGCTCGAGCCATATGCCATGATTAAATACTCAGCATCGTCGCAGTGAAATTTTTCAAAGCGGACCTCTGATGCCTCAATTTGGCGGTATTTTTCCTGAAGATGTATATTATGCTGTTCCTGTTTAGCCGGGTCCAGGTTCAGTGATGTGATGATATTTCTCTCCCGGCCGGCAGGTTTGCCTGTGGTGGCCCAGGGACATTCCCTGATCAGCTCCTCTTCTGTTCTGCGTGGAACGGGAGCCGATAACTCCACTTTTTCCATCATCTGCCCGATGACACCATCGGAAAGGATCATCACCGGGTTCCGGTATTTGAAAGACAGATCGAAGGCGAGTTTCACAAAGTCGGCCATTTCCTGGACAGAAGATGGCGCCAGTACGATCAAACGGTAATCGCCATGTCCCCCGCCTTTTGTAGCCTGGAAATAATCGGCCTGTGAAGGCTGGATGGTGCCCAGGCCAGGGCCGCCACGCACAACATTCAGGATAACCCCCGGAAGTTCGGCGCCGGCCATATAGGAAATGCCTTCCATTTTTAAGCTGATGCCGGGGCTGGACGAGGATGTCATGGCTTTCTTGCCTGAGGCGGCAGCGCCATATACCATATTGATAGCCGCTACTTCGCTCTCAGCCTGCAATACAACCATTCCGGTCCTTTCGTGCGGCTTTTCTGCCATAAAATATTCGATCACCTCCGATTGCGGTGTGATCGGGTAACCAAAATAGGCATCCACACCTGCGCGGATAGCCGCCTCGGCGATCGCTTCGTTGCCCTTCATTAATTTTAATTCACCCATGATAATGTCTGATTTTTGGTCCAGGTCAAACTTCAACTTTCTTCCGGTATACGGTGATCACTCCATCCGGGCAGACAATTGCGCAATTGGTGCATCCGGTGCACTCATCCGGTTGTGCTGCAAATGCAAACCGGTACCCTTTATGATTCACGTCGCGCGACATGGCAATCACTTCCGTGGGGCATGAGCCTACGCAAACCTCGCAACCCTTGCATCGTTCTAAATCGACGATGATAACGCCTCTGACTTTAGCCATTTATTCTTCAATTTAAAGTCCAATGAGCTTGAAATAAGCGCTACGAAAGTATTAATAAAAGATGAATTAAGCCTGACGATCGAATTTGAATTGTTAACCTGTTAACAATTTATAATTGATTTAAATAATCAGAATTCGAATTATGAAAGATTAGCTGTTAAACCGGGTGGTCTTCGCGGAATCTTTTCAAACGGTTTTCCAGGTCGGGGAACTGGTCGCGACCGACCAGTGATACGCAGGCCCTGATCCCTTCCAGTCGCTCGCTGCCGGTAATGGACAACGCGATGGCGCTGATGCCGTAATACAGCATTTCCTTCAGCAGTTCGCTTCCAGTGAAGCCGGGGTAGGCATATGTGAAATAGAAGCCGTCTGCAATAGGTTGGTCTTCGTCCTTGTCGTAAACAATATGAAACCCGTTGTCGGTGAACAGCTTCTTCATTATTTTCGCCTTTTCGCCATATTCCTTGACCACTTCAACAAAATTAAATTCCCCGTTGTTGACGGCTTTCAGGATGGCCATCAATGCAAACTGCGGGGTATGCGCCGTACCGGAACTGAGCGAATAGAGTGTCCCGAAGATCATGGCATGGCCAATCTTTGAAAATTTGTAAAACCTGAGCAGATCGGGCGCTTCGGTTTCGAAGATCTTATCCGAAATGACCATCATGCCGATCCGTTGGCCGGCATAACTAAATACTTTGGAACTGGAAATCAGTAAAACATAGTTGTCCGTATAGTGCGCAACAGAGGGCTGATAAGGAGGTACGCCAGGCCTGGAATAATCCTTCCGGAAGTCCATGCCAAAATAAGCCAGGTCCTCAATGACAATGACATTATACTTGTCTGCCAATCCGGCAATGATCTTCAGTTCTCTTTCGGTGAAACAGATCCAGGAGGGATTGTTCGGGTTTGAGTAAAGGATGGTCGACGTTTTTCCTTCGCTGAGGATAGACTCCAGCTTATCCCTGAGTTTTTCTCCGCGGTAATTATAAACATCAAAAGAGGTATGCTCCATACCCAGTATCCTCAGTTGTTGCATATGCACCGGGAAGCCCGGGTTGATCATCAGCGCCTGGCCTTTGTTCCGGTCGGCCCGGTTCAGTGTCATGAAGGAGGCGAAGCTGCCCTGCATCGATCCTACGGTGGGTATGCATCCTTCAGGACTGACGTCAATGTTCATAAAAAGCTTGACGAATCTTGAAATTTCCTGCTTCAGTTCCGCCCGGCCGTAAATATCAGGGTAAACAGCAGGGATCCCCATATCCAGCGCCCGTTTTTCAGCTTCAATCCCGATCCGGACCGGCGCAAGCCCCGGGATGCCCATTTCCATCCTGATGAAGCGCTCCCCGGATTCCTTTTCAATCATGTCAACCAGTCTTTTAATCTCCCTGATGGAAGCTATTCCCAGGTCACTGATTTTGGTGTCATTCATTTTCCGGTCAACGACCTCCCTGGAAATGAGTGTTTTTTTCATAGGCTTGGTTAAGTTTTCATTCGGTTCAACAGTCTGCTTCAAAAATAAAAATATTAATCCGAAATACAATTTATCGGCGAATTAATCCGCCTTTAATCTGATCCGGGCGTCCACGGCAAGGATCTTATCGCCGTATGCCATAAGCGGGTTGAGATCCATTTCCAGAATGTCTGGCACATTGGTTGCCAGCTCTGACAATCGCTGGATGATATCTGCGTATAGCTCGATGTTAATGCCTTTTTGGCCGCGTACCCCTTTCAGTATAGGATATATTTTCAAATTCCTGATCATATTCATAATTTCCTTACGGGACAGGGGTGCCAATGCAGCTGAGAAATCCTTCAGGACTTCGATAAAAATACCACCCATGCCACATAGGATCAGGTGGCCGAAATTCTCTTCATACTTGATTCCGGCGAAAAGCTCCTGCCCTTTGATCATCGGTTGCAGCATCACTCCGCTGGCGTCTTCTATCTTCATTAATTCCCTGAAGTATTCTCGTGCTGTAACCTCCTCCCCGACGTTAAGGATTACGCCGCCTTTATCAGATTTATGCACCGGGCCGGTAACTTTCATGACCAGCGGATAGCCAAGCTCTCGTGCTGCATCCGCAACCTCCTTTTCTGAATGGATCACCCGTTCCGGGACCCTCGGAATTCCAGCCAGGTCGAGGATTGTGGCCACTTCTGCCGGTGAAAGGTAACCCGATGAAGTTCTTTCAAATTTAACAGATGATAACTTTGATGCTACTGATGTGTCAGCGGAATCGGGCATGGAAGGCGGTGGTGTATTATAAGCAATCCCCAGCGCGCGGGCAAACAACACTTCATCCGGGAATATAATCCTGCCTTTATTCAGAAAATCATTAACCTCTTCCCGTGCTGTAAGTGTCGATGGCAATATTGGAAAGATCGGTTTGGCGGTTGTTTTCATTTTGTCATCCAGCACCTCGTACACGTCGAAAATGGGACTGAGCCCGGGTGTGCCGAAAATGACTGCCATTGCGTCAATCTCATCAAAATACTTGTCGGTGTAGTCAATGATCTTTCCCAGCTGCATGGCGTTGCCGGTCGCCAGGAAATCGATGGGGTTTCCCACGGAAGATCCCGGAAATAATTCTTCTGCCAGTTCTTTTGCTTTCGGATGCTTAATAGGCGGAACATGAAATCCCTCCCTGGAAAGGGCATCGGCCAGCATGACGGCGGGCCCACCGGCGTGGGTAATAATTCCTATATTCCTACCTGTCAGCTCTTTATGCATATAAACAGAAGCGACATTGATGAGTTCCTCTCTCCCGCTGCACCGGGCGATCCCGGCTTTCTGCAGCAGTTTATCCACAGCGAGGTCTGAACCGGCCAGTGCACCTGTATGCGAGGTTGCCGCCCGGCTCCCCGCTTCGGAGGCACCCGCTTTAATGGCTGCGATCCTGCAACCTTTCATGATCAGGGATGAAGCGTGTTTGTATAGCATCTGCGGTTTGTTGACCGATTCGATATACAGCAGCTTCACCCGGGGGCTTATGGCCGGGTCAAAGGTTTCATCCATGTATTGCAGGATATCCTCCACCCCCATCTGTGCGCTGTTGCCAACCGAGAAAACACGCGCAAAGGTCAGCCCTTTTGGAATGGCATTTTCCATAATGAAACAGGCCGTAGCGCCCGATGCAGAGATGAAATCACATCCCGTAAGGGATAATTTTGGTACCGGAAGCGTGAATACTCCATGATACGAAGGTGTCAGGACCCCGATGCAATTTGGCCCGATCAGTGAAGCGCCGGCCGCATTCACCATTTCCACCACCTTCTGCTCGATCTTTTTCCCCCCCGTGCTCTCCTCGCTGAATCCGGCAGAAATGATGATAAAAGCTTTTGTTTGCTGATAATTGATAAGGTGTTGGACAATATCTGGAACAAACCTCGCCGCCACGACGATAATGGCCAGCTCGACCGGTGGTAATTGCCTGATATCGCGATATGAAGCCTGGCCCTGCACCTGATCCTCCTTTGGATTCAGTACAAACAATGCTCCTTTGTAGACGCCATCGATGATGTTCTGCAATATCTTGCCACCGGGTTTCTGCAGGTCATTAGACCCTCCGATCACCGCAATGCTTTCCGGGTCAAGCAATTCCCTGTTAATCATTTTGGTTTTTTATTTTGATAAATAATCAGGGTGCTAAATTAGGAAATTCGCCGCAGGCAGGCTTGTTTGGCAAGCTTATTGTTAAAATATTTTAAAAATGGTCTTTAAAAGTGCCATTCAACAAATAATTCATATTTTTGTACTACTAAATTAAAATATTCACAAATGAAAAGATTATCACTGATCATTTTAGCTGTTATGGCGTCACTTCCTTCGATTATCGCTCAGGATCAGCATCCGCCTGTAAAAGCCGAAGAAAATCCAAATTCCCCGGAGATCACTTTTGACAAGCTGGTCCATGATTATGGCACGGTTGCTTTTAGTGGTGACGGAGTAAGTGTTTTTAAATTCACCAATACCGGAAAAGAGCCTTTGATCCTGCAGCAACCGCAATCTTCCTGCGGCTGTACGGTCCCGACATGGCCTAAGGAGCCTATCCTTCCGGGAGAATCCAGCGAGATTAAGGTGACATACAATACCAAAAGAGCCGGCCCGATCAATAAAACCGTTACGATAAGGTCCAACGCCAAGAACGGTATGATTGTCCTGCGGATTACCGGCAAGGTGGAGGCAGATACTGCACAAAAACTACCTGAAAAAACGGCCGGTGAGGGGACTCCGATCAACAGGTAACACAGCTATATAAAATATATGTAAGGGTGTCTCAAAAGTCAAAAAGTCTTTTAATATTGTAGTCCGACGACTGAAGCCGTCGGTTCCAGCTTTTGTAACATACTCGGAACCAACGGCTTTAGTCGTTGGAGTACGTCCTAATTCCTTACTCAAACAAAGATTATTTCCATGCCAAAGATTTCAAAAAAGGGGATGCAGATGCCGGAATCCCCTATCCGTAAATTGGTTCCATATGCTGATAAAGCCAAAAAGGCAGGGCGGAAGGTATATCACCTGAATATCGGACAGCCTGATATCGAAACGCCTGAAATCGCATTGAATGCTATCAGGAATTTCAGCCAGAAAGTAGTAGAATACAGTCATTCAGCAGGTATCTATTCCTATCGTCAGAAGCTGACCGAATATTACAAAAGGTATGATATTGATATCACCCCGGAAGAGATCGTTGTGGGAGCAGGCGCTTCCGAAGCGCTGCTTTTTGCGATCAACACATGCCTTGATCCTGGCGACGAACTGATCATCGGAGAGCCATTTTATGCAAACTACAACGGCTTTGCCATCAATGCAGGTGCCGTTGTGAAACCGATCATTTCAACGATTGATTCCGGGTTTGCTTTGCCACCCATATCAGAGTTTGAAAAGGCCATCAATGAACGGACCAGGGCCATCCTTGTATGCAACCCCAATAATCCTACCGGTTATCTGTATTCAAAGGAAGAGCTGGAGATACTGCGCGATATTGTTAAGAAATATGACCTTTACCTGATTACGGATGAAGTTTACCGGGAATTTGTCTACGACGGGCTCCAGCATTATTCCGCGATGTATCTCAAGGGAATAGAAGAGAATGTGATCCTGATCGACTCGGTTTCAAAGCGTTACAGCGCCTGTGGATTTCGTGTCGGCTGCCTGATCACCCGCAACAAGGAAGTGCTCAAAACAGCCCTGAAGTTTGCACAGGCCCGACTGAGCCCGCCAACATTTGGCCAGGTAGGCGCCGAAGCGGCCATCGACACGCCGAAAGAGTATTTCGTAAGAGTGCTTGAGGAATACCATGCCAGGAGAGATGTGGTGATGGAATCGATCAACAGCATGCCGGGAGCCTTTTGCCCCAAGCCAAAAGGCGCCTTTTACGTGGTAGCCAGGCTTCCGATCGATGATTCCGACCGCTTTTGCAAATGGCTCCTGGAAGACTTTCATTATAACAATGAAACGGTGATGCTGGCGCCTGCTACAGGGTTTTATTCGCATCCGTCGAAAGGAAAAGATGAGGTCAGAATTTCCTATGTCCTCAAAGTGGAAGAGCTGAAAAAGGCCATGAAATGCCTGGAAGAGGCGCTAAAGGTTTATCCCGGACAGACAAATTAATCGAGATCAGGATATATTAGATATTTCTTCCTGACTTTACGAAAATCATCAAGATCTTTTTGCCAGCCGTCACGGATATCTTCTTCAGACATCCCATTCAGGATTTGCATTCTCAAATCTTTAACGCCGGCAAGCTTTTCGAAATAATTACTGAAGAAACGGTCGGGCATCGACAGGCTTTCAAAATAACCAATCAGGAATTTCAACGTTAAATGATACTCATTGGCAGTGAAGTTTTCTGCCAGTCCGGTCAGGTTTTGGCCGTAACAGGTTTTCCCTTTTAACGGCGGATATTCTGAAACCCCGCGTATACTTACTGGCGTGAAGACATAGCTTCCGGTCTTGATATCCGGGTGGCCGATGACCTGGAAAGGATATTCGGTCCCCCTGCCCACACTGACCACTGTCCCTTCGAAAAGGCATAGGGTAGGGTAAAGGTATATCGATTCCCAGGTTGGCAGGTTGGGGGACGGCCTGACGGGAAGCCTGACAATCATTTGGCGGTCCCAGCCGCTCAGCGGGATCACCTGCAGATCGCATTTGATTCCCCCTGCCAGCCAGCCTTCCCCATTTACCATCAGAGCGTATTCACCGATGGTCATGCCATACACCACCGGTACGGGATGCATACCGACAAATGACCGGAGGCTTGTGTCAAGCACCGGCCCATCGATATAAAACCCGTTGGGGTTCGGGCGGTCGAGGACCATCAGCGGGATGCGCTGTTCGGCGCAGGCCTCCATCACCAGCGCCAGGGTTGACAGGTAGGTGTAGAAACGTGCCCCGACATCCTGTATGTCGAAAATCATCAGATCAATTCCCTGGAGATCAACTGGTTCTGGTTTCTTTTTATTACCATATAGCGAGACAATAAGTGTTCCTGTTGACGGATCGATCCCATCTTTGACAAGGTCACCATCGGCAGCGTCACCGCGGAAACCATGCTCAGGGCTGTAGATCTTTTTTATCTGAAAACCGGCATTCAGCAAGGTGTCGATGAGATGCCTGCCATTCACAAGGGATGTGTGATTGCAGGTTATTCCAATCGTTTTTCCATGAAGCATCGGAAAATAAAGGCTGGTCTGTTCAGCTCCTGTCCGTATTTCATCCTGGCTGACCATCCTCAATTCCCGGGATGACACCTGCTCCTGTGAATTTCCCGGACTGATCCCGCCGCATGAAATAAGCGTTGCCAACAGGCAAATAAATTTTACATTTGTATAAATCAATTTTATTTTGAACCTTCCGGCATTCATCGCAAACCGATTGAGCGGTAAAGATAAGGAAAATTTTTCCGGACCGGTCGTGCGGATCGCCATCGTCGCGGTGGCGCTCGGATTGTCGGTGATGCTGTTTTCCGTCGCCGTCCTGTTTGGGTTTCAAAAGGAGATCAGGGAGAAAGTGATCGGTTTATCAGCCCATATTCAGGTCTCTAATTTTGATGCCAATGAATCATGGGAAGCCGCCCCCGTTTCATTAAACCAGCCCTTTTATCCAGATATCATTCACATCCAGGGTGTCAGGCATATCCAGGTTTTTGCGCAGAAAGCAGGGATAATCAAGACGGAGGATCAGATGCAGGGGGTTATCTTAAAAGGTGTCGGCCCTGATTTCGACTGGGATTTTCTGAAAAAACATCTGATCGTTGGTGAAGTTATCTCATTTAATGATACAGCAGCATCAGAGGGGTTGGTCATTTCGGGGATCATCGCCCGGAAACTGATGCTGAATGTAGGGGATGATGCCAGGATGTATTTTATCAGCGGCGCGGAAGCCCAGCCCAGGGGACGGAAATTCATCGTAACGGGAATTTATAAAACCGGCCTGGAGGAATTTGATGAAACCAATGTAATCGGTGATATCAGGCATGTTCAACGGCTCAACAACTGGGACGCCGACCAGGTGTCGGGATTTGAAATTTTTGTCGACCGCTTCAATGAACTGGAAGAAATAGGGGAGATGGTCTACCTGCAGATCGGCTATGACCTGAATGCAGAGACAGTTGTAAGTAAATATCCACAGATTTTTGACTGGCTCAGGCTGATGGATATCAACGTTGTCGTCATCCTTATCATGATGATCCTGGTGGCTGGCATTACAGTTATATCGACACTGCTGATACTGATCCTCGAACGAACCAGCATGATCGGGACATTAAAAGCCCTTGGGATGAAAAACCCTGATCTCAGGAAACTCTTCTTCTACTTGTCTTCCCGAATCATCATCAAAGGAATGATATGGGGAAATCTCATCGGGCTGGGCATAATCCTGCTGCAATACTACACCCAGCTAATCCCTCTTGACCAGGAATCATATTATGTTTCGTATGTCCCTGTCTCACTGAATATTGCACATATTCTGCTGATCAACGCCGGCACATTGACAGCCTGCCTGATGATCATCATGATACCAGGATACGTGATCAGGAGAATTACACCGGTAAAGGCGATCAGGTTCAGTTAAAGAAGCATATCTTCTAAAATTTGTAAGATACCTGGGCGGTAATCATGCGACCAGGAGAAACCATGTTCCTGGAATCTACGTATTCATCATCAAACACGTTATGGACCATGATCATCCCGTGAAGACCCTTGTAAATTTCTCTCCACAATTTCAAATCCATAAAATAAAACGAATCAATCGATTCGGTGTTTACGGCATTCGTCCATTGTCCCCCCTTGTAGTTAAAATGAACAGCGGCATTGACAATCTTATTTTTCCAATAAACAGAAGTATGGAATATATCCTTAGGTTGATATACAAGTTCATTCCCTGTCAGAACATCCTCGTTTTCAGGATCATAGTTTACGAATTCCAAAATTTCAGTATTGATATAGCTATAGGTGATTGCCCAATTCAGGCCCCTGATGATGTTGAAATCCAGCTTGATCTCTGCACCGGCTACCCTGACACGGCTGATATTATCTTTGATCATGACAGGCCTCAACCGGTTGTTTAGAATGATTGAATCACCTGTGGCAATATATGCATGATAATCCGAACCAATCGAATAAAATAAAGTCGGTGAGACAGTGATCCTGTTCCAGATGAAAACATCACCACCTAGCTCAATATTGTCCAGGTATTCTGGTTTGAGATTTGGATTTGCGATCTTCATCCCACCGGATATCCGGCCGGTGCGGCACATATCATCCAGTACAGGCGCCCTGAATCCCCTGCTATATCCTGTAAATAGCCTGAATTGCCCGGGCTTGTGATACTGAATGGAAATTCTTGGGCTAAATGCTGAAAATTCAGCATCCGGGAGGTCTCCGGCGAACTCCTGCAAAAATGCCGTTTCGTTGGTGGGATTTTCAACCAGGAATTGGCCATCGTAGAAATTTGCATAATCGAATCTGATGCCTGCCAGCAAGTTTAGCGGGGTTTTGCCGATCTGAATTTCATCCTGCAGGTATATCCCTATTTGATTCATTTTCCCGAGGTTCAACACTTCCTCGGTTGAAGTAACATAGGTATCAGCACCGTCAACGGCTCCATAACGAATATCAACCCCGGCGCTCAGCTTCTGAAATTTTCCCCAGTTGAAATTGTAACCGGACAGAAGCCCGATATCATCCCTTACGCTCAGAACATCATAGCGGGTAATAGTATTGCTTCTCACGCTTTCCCTGATATTTTCATAATTTTCACGCTGGGCATACAGTGTTACTTTTATGTCACTTTCGTTTTTCAGTTTTCCCCTGTATGTCAGCTTGCCGTTCAACCCACTGTACCGGTTAAAGGCTCCATCAGGGGCTGCAAGTTCTTCGTTTTCAAATCCATAGCCAATAAAGCTGGCACCTGTTCCCCTTTTTCCTGAATAGTATGCGGCGCCAAATTCAACAGTGTGGTTTTCATTCAATGAATAACCCGCCCTGGCTCCAACCTGGTATTCATCGAGGAAGGAAGGAACAGTATATTCGTCAATATCGTCGACCGGGGTGGTGACATATCCGTCACTGGTGCGATACATTCCATTCAGGTCCCAATTAAATTTATGAAGCTTTCCCGATATCCCCGCCTGGGTGTTAAAAGTGTTAAATGTGCCGTAACTCTGCGCCACATGGCCTTCTATTTTGTCCTCCGGAACCTGGCTGATCAAATTAATGGCGCCTCCCATGGCATTCCCCCCATGAATGGAGGAGCCCGGGCCTTTTAACACCTCAACCTGCCCGATATTCTCTGTGTTGATCGCATTCCAGTTTACTCCTCCACCATCGGATTTGTTTACCGGAACCCCATCGACCATCACTAATGTTCGGCCATCTTCGTTTCCCATGCCGCGCATGGAGACATAGGCCGAACCAAAAATGGAAGCCGGCCTGCTCACCGATATACCCGCAAGAGAGAGAAGGTAGTCGTCAGCCGATAGTGCCGGCACGCTTTCCATTTTCTGTTTATCCATCACATCAACCCTTTGCGGTACTTCATAAATATTCCTGTTATTGCGTGTGGCAGTAATGACCACGGTATTCAGGACCAATAATCCAGGTTCGAGCATGATGGTGATTGCGCTACCGAATTCACTGGGTTTCAGAATGATTTCTTTTTTGTTATAACCTAACCTGGACAAGCCAGAACCAAAAAGGCAAGAATTCGTAAGTTTGGCCTATGGAAACATTAACACAAACCTACACGGGTAAAATTAGCAATACGCTATCCTGTTATGACAGGATTATTTTTCAG
>JAHYJL010000071.1 GCA_019429045.1 Bacteroidales bacterium | reverse complement strand
GGAAATTGCCAGAAGTGCTGCGGGTGGCGGCGCTGGGTTTAAATGGGACTTCCTCCAGGTTCAGCTCCGGCAGTTTGCCGGAAAGCCAGCCGTGCAGCTTATCAGCGAGTGCTGCATTGGATTTTTCCCACTGCACCTGTTCCTGCCTGCGTTTTTTTACCGCAAGTCGTTTATTTTCAAGCATTTTGTCATAATATTCCCGGACATCGGGAAAGACTTTAAATGGATCGTTGGGATCACCACCCAGTTTCAGGATCGTTTTTTCGAACGATACTTCCGCTTTGGAGAGAGGCTGGCCGTGGGTGGAGGTGAGTCCCTCCATGCTCTCCCCGTTTTCCGCTATAGCGCCGAAGCCCATCCGGGTCTTGCCGATTATCAGCGAGGGTCTTGCTTTTTCAGCAGTGGCATTCCGGAGCGCCGTGCGGATCTGTCCGGCATCGTTGCCGTCAATGGTCTGAACATACCAGTTCCAGGCTTCGTATTTCTTCGCGGTATCTTCGCCGGTCACCTCACTGACCGGTGTGGAGAGTTGGATATCGTTGGAGTCGTAGAACATGACCAGGTTATGCAATCCCAGGAAACCGGCAATGCGCCCGGCGCCCTGGGCTATTTCCTCCTGTATGCTGCCATCGGAGAGGTAGGCGAACGTCTTGTGCGCCATCCATTCTCCGAAGCGGGCTACCAGGAAGCGCTCGGCAATGGCGGATCCGACGGCCATCACGTGTCCCTGGCCCAGCGGGCCGGAGGTGTTCTCGATACCGTGCATTACGTCCAATTCCGGATGCCCCGAGGTGATGCTTTTCCACTGGCGGAAATGCTGCAGGTCTTCACTGGTGTACAAACCGCACAGGTGCAGGATGGAATAGAGCATGGGCGACAGGTGCCCCGGATCGAGGAAAAAGCGGTCGCGCAAAGGCCAGGCAGTGTCGTCCGGATCGAATTGCAGGTACTCCGAATAAAGGATGTTGATGAAGTCGGCGCCGCCCATCGCACCGCCCGGATGGCCCGAATTGGCCTTCTCCACCATGGCGGCCGATAATATGCGGATATTGTCGGCAGCCCGGCCAGCAAGGGATTTGCTCATGGTTATGTTTTGGTTAGTATGAGGTTAATTTTTGCCGTTTAAAAGTAGGGGAGAATTGAAAGGCGGCTGATACAGGGTTGAAAAGTTTTGAAAAGTTGTTACTGCCCCCCCATCAACCATGACACTGTACGCCCCAAACTCCCGCCTGGCAGGATAGTGATCCCTTAATGCTTCAAAAGCGCCGGGATTGGCCCGCAGTGCCGCGTCATCTTTCATGATGTCGTAAGTGGCCAGTATTGCTTCGCTGATAAGCTGCTCGCTGGATTTTGCGCCGGTTTCCAGTTTGATGAGCGGGATTGCAGGTTGTGGAAGATTTTCGGGGTACCAGTTGTCGATGCCGAAGCCGAAATGGCGACTGGCAGCACGAACGCAGGCGGCGGTGCCGTTGGCCTTGCCCTCCACGGAGTAGCCGGCGATATGCGGGGTGGCTATGTTACTCATTTCCAGTAATTCAAGATCCAGGGCGGGTTCGTTTTCCCACACATCGGCGATGTAGCCGGAGATCCGGCCGGTTCGGATCGCTTTTTTCACCGCGGCGGTATCTGCTACAGGACCGCGCGCGGTGTTGATCAGCAGGGGCTTCTTCTGCAGCCTGCTGAAAAACGCTTCACCGGCCAGGTGAAAGGTTTTGTCGGCACCTTCCGGGTTTAAAGGCACATGGAGACTGATGATATCGGTTGTTTCCAGGATCTCCTCCAGATTGACAAATCCCGCAGGCCCTTCTTTTCTCTCCCTGGGTGGGTCGTTTAACAATGGTACCATGCCCAGGATACGGGCTAGGGAGGCTATTTTTGCGCCAATATTCCCGACACCGATGATGCCTATCCGCTTGTTTTTCAGTATATAACGCTGTCTGAAGCAAAGTGTGGCCAGGGCGGAGGCCATGTATTGGTTCACTGCGTTGGCATTACATCCGGGTGCATCGTGCCACCGGATACCTCTTGCTTCGCAATATGCCGTATCGATGTGATCGTGGCCGATGGTGGCCGTAGCGATGAAACGGACGGGACTCCCCTCGAGGAGGGTGGCATCACACCGGGTGCGGGTGCGGATGATGAGCCCGTCGGCCTGCCTTGCCAGCTCCCGGCCGATGGCCCCTCTTTCCGAATAAATCACCCGGGCAAAAGGCTCCAGTATGCCCTTCACGAATGGAATGTGACCGTCGATGACTATCGTGGGTTTCAAATCGGGTGTGTTTCGGCAAAATTAGCGAAATCATCCGGCTTTCTTCTGTGTAGCGATGAAACTTTCAATCTCCCTGCTTAATTCGTCAATCTTTGACCTGTCGACAGAATGCCCCGGGAATGTCTTTGCCTTTTCCAGTGTTCTGGAATAGCTGGTCAGGAAATGAAAGAGCAACGTATAGTATTCCTTTTTAAAGTATTCGACCGATTGTTTCAGCAATGGGAATTTCCTGGCTGTTTGCAGTGTCTGCCTGATCGAAGGATTGTTCAGCAACCGGCAGAAGTCAACCCCAGCACGGTCAGGCTCTGGCAGCGAGAGCGTCAGCGAAATCAAAGGATTATTCTCCTTGACTTCATTCTGAGCGTAAAGTTCTTCCTTGTATGACGTCACCGACTGCATGAGGTAAGCATATTTATCATTCAGGTTTTCAATGCCTTTCAGGTAATGATCCGAGATACTGATCAATTCATCATAGAAGCTGATATAAATTTCAAGATCTTTCCGGAAAGCCGCGATTTCCTTGTCATTGAAAGGTGCATTTTGCTCCACTGAAACATCCCTGGGCCGGCTGTTTTCCTTGTCAGTATTGACACTGGACGTGGTAAAACCGACAATGACCGTAATGAGGGAGGTTACAACAGAGGAGATGGGGTTTGAATTAGCTAGTGTCGATACAACGGGGTTGCTGATGATATTACAGATGGCCTGGGAGAACCTTTTCCGGTCGGGTTCATCCTTTAATTGATGCAGTAAATGCTTTTCCGCAGCCGACATCACTACATCAGCAAAGCGGAATCCCAGGACGTCGCTGGCAGGGTTATTGGCCTGCATCAAACGGGTGAACAGTCCGGTCACGGCAATCTTGTCAGTCGTATTCCGGAAATCAAAATCCAGTTGCGAAATATTTGAGTAGGCTTCGAATATTTCATAGCGGATGTTGCAATAGGAGATGCTGTCTGCGGTTCGTTGTTCAGCCCGGATCGCCTGGTTTTCTATTTCCAGTGTTTTGATCCTGCTGTTTAGCTCTTCGAATTGCCGCTGCATATCCGTCCCCTGCTGGCCGGTAGCAATCCCGGTCAATGATAAAAGCACATATGCCAGCGATATTTTCTTCATCCGAAACAAATCCAAACCCCATACGACCCAAAATACGCACCGGCCTGTCCATGACAATTACAGGTATGTTTCGAAAGCCTTCCTGATCTTGAGTTCTGTGTCTTCCGAATAGCCCTCGTCCCACCAAACCACTTTGCCTGTCGCACAATCCATAATAAAATAAGCCGGGTATGCGGCGCTTCCGCTCATTCTTGGCGCCAACTTCTCTCCCCTGTTCAGCAAAACAGGAAACGATATCCCCAGTGATTCTTTAAACTTAATGATCCTGGACAGGTCCTTATCAACTTCATTCACAGAGTAGAAATGTGCCTTCTGCTTAAATTCATTGTAAAGGCTTTCGATGACAGGGGCTGCTTTCATGCAAGGGAAACATCCGACATACCACAAATCAAAAAAGGCCATTCCTTCGGTTGGTAACCGGAAGGGCTTTTCATTGATATCAAGCAGCATCAGATTTTCCAGAAAGACCTCTTTTGTGATTTCCATACCGGTAGTTCTTTCTGCCGGAGCCTCCTGATCACCGTCCGGATATATCACTGTGTAAGCTAACCACTCATCCGGGATTTTAACAGTAATTGCCTGAGGAAAAATGTAGTTATACATCACTCTGTCCTGATAAAGATTGTCATTGAAAGCGCCGAATGCAAAATCTTCCACAATCCGCCGGATCATGCTGTCACTTTTGGCTATGCTTATTTCATACCTGATGCCGGTAATATCTTTGGGTTTTTCCAGGATATCCAGCGAAACGGTCTTGATCTCATCATCTTCGAATATAATCTCGCGGGATGGTGCGGAAAGATAGGCAGAACTGTCAAGGGTGAACAATGTGAATGGCAGAAAATTGGAAAGTTGACTCCCGGCACTTATTTCCCATCCTTCACCGATGAAATAACGTTCTCTTTTGATGTGGTTTATCGTCCAGGAGGAATCGAACATATATACCAGTTCGTGATTTTTATCCAAACTGATGATTTGCATGAAAGAAATGCGATCGCCATCTTTTTGAAGGACAACGCTTCCGAATGATGTCATCGTGTCGTTTGAAAACAATGTTTTCTGCCTGAAGGTAGACTCATAGGCCAATGATTTGATATGGGATAACTTTGATACAAAATGGTATAATGGATCTTCAGCCTGCTGATGACCCGTAATTTTTTCCTGGCTTAACACAGGATATGCTAAGAGCATACAGAGCAGAATCGATAAAGTTGTTTTCATTTTGTGTTGATTTTGATTGGGTTATGATAAAAAGTGCAAGCCCTTCACCAAGGATATTCGCGGTGTACACCGGATAAACCCGGAAGGGCTTACACCATTGATTTGATTATAAACCGACATTGATCTTGAATGTGACCGATACACTAAGGTTGCATATTCCGCCGCCGGAGTCTTTACAGACACACAAAATATCTGGTGTCCATGAACCAGCCGGCCAGGTAATCTTGATGTCGCAATTGCTGCATGGTTCGCCTGTGCAGGTATAAGTGACGCTTCCACCCACACCGGGCCCCGGAGCGTTGATGGGGTTTACCGGATTCGCAACAATATACACGTTGTTGTTGATGTTCGCCAGCAACACGGCAATCGTTGTGATCTCGTTGCTGTTACCGGTCACTTTCAGATAGGCCAGGAACCTGTCGGCGGTGGGGGAGACCTCTGTGTATATCTCTTTTCCCAGCACACCTGTTTTTCCCAGCTCATTCATCAGAAACTTCCTCAGGCCCGTTTCATTGGTGATTTTCAACCTGCCATTGACCGCTTCCCCGATCTTCAGCTTCTCCTGTGCCAAACCCTGTCCCGCCATCGCTGCAATGATAACGAGGGCAATAATAACTCTCTTCATAGGTAAAAAGTATTGAAGATAACGCCTACTCTGTTCGCCCTTTTCGGCCTCCGGGCATATCCTGGCCTGTGATCAGACCATTCCATACCTGTTAATCCGGAAAAATGGAAAATATACCCGGTCTGTTGAAAAATATTTTTATGGAAGGAAGACGGCGCTCGCGTATGCGACACTGTAAGCGGCGAAAAATCCCACCGCCCCGTTGCTGATATTTCCCTTGATATTGGCAGGCGGGCCACTGAAAAGGGGAGTCTGGAAACCGGTTTCCTGTTGCAGGGTCCATATAAACGTATAATACTCTTCCGTGACATTGCTGCCGCGGAAAGTGATCGTGTCGCCCGGAAAAAGTAATTCACGTTCTTTGGACTGGTCAAGATATCCAACGCCAATGCCGTTGGTATAACTTCCGTTGAAAAAATCATCCGATACGACGATGCGATTGGTGATGGTATCGGTTAACAGTTCCCCGTTTTTGTAAATGTCGAACATGTAAAAGTCCTGGGTTAGCGGGTCCTGGTAATAACAGGTGACCTCGTAGAACCCACTTTCTCCCCATAATGGCTGGTAGATCAGTCCGATGGAATCGATGGGATTGATCGCGTTCACAGCTGAAGATGCTTCATAATACCGGTGACCGTTGATCTCCTCTTCCAGCTCGATCTGAAGGGTGTAAATCCGGCCCGGTATAACGAAAAATGAAGTCGGTGTAGCATAAAATCCCGGTTTCTCCTCGGTCAGCAATACCCTGTTTCCCAGGTCATCCGAAATCTCAACGACGGCATTGGTGACCGGTGGCGGCGCCTGGTTATAGTAATAGCTTGTCGTTTTGCTCAATTCGATATAGTGCCTGGTCGTATCGGTTGTCAGGGTGCCAAAAACTACCAGGCGCGTGAATGTTTCTTCGAGTTCGATATCGATCCGCTCGGTGCAGGAGGTGGCGATGAAGATGGGCAATATGATGATAAGTAATAATTTTTTCATCTCTTTAAAACCTGAAGTTAAATGTTATAGCAGGGATGATCCCGAACAAATAAGTCATTTCTGCATAGGTAGTGTAAGGATTATCCTGGTCCTGCACAAAATTGATGGCCCATGCATTATGACGGTTGTAGGCATTATAGGCCGAGAAAACAAGGTCCCAGTTGAATTTTTGCTGCTTCTCCTGCTGTTTCTGGTGCAGGGTAACCGACAGGTCGAGCCGGTGATAATCACGCATACGGTATGCGTTGCGGTCGGAATAGATAGGCACGATGGCGCCGTCGATCACCGCGCGGCCGGTGGGGAATGTCACCGGCTTGCCGGTCGAATAAACCCAGTTGGCCGATACGCTGATCCTTTTCGTGGCATCAAAGTTTAACACGATGGACACGTCGTTGGGTGAATCATAGGGTGCGGGATACGCATTACCATTATTGATCTCCCGGACTTCGCGGAATGTTCTGGAATAGGTGTAGCTGACCCATCCGTTCAGTCTTCCGTCGGGTTTGCGAACCATGAACTCGATACCGTATGCCCAGGATTTGCCAATGCGGATCTCTCCTTCGAGTTGTTTATTCAGTAACAACTGGGCGTGGTCTTTGAAATCAATGGTGTTGCGCATACTTTTATAATAGATCTCCACCGAGGTCTCGATCGTGTTTTTCCGGAAGTTGCGAAAATAACCTGCCGCCACCTGGTCGGCGGCCTGCGGCATGACATTCGGACTGGCTGAAAACCATATATCAAGCGGTGTTCCCGCCGTCGAATTCTGGGCAAGCTGAAGATACTGGTAGGTATGGGAATAACTGGCTTTGAGAGAAGATGCCTCGTTCAGCAGGAAGGTGATCCCCAGCCGGGGCTCCAACCCCGAATAGGTGTTGTAAAAGTCGCCCGAAGAGTAGACTGTAGAATCTTTCATCTTGTAATCCTCGTCGTAATGATACACCGTTCCCGGTCCGACATTCTGGAATAACGAAAACCGGAGGCCGTACTTAAGGGTAACCCGGCTGCCCAGGTTCTGATCGTTGCTGACATAAATACCGCTTTCCAGGGCGTAGGTCCTGTCGAGGGCATATTCGGTGAAGAGGGATTCTTCCCCTGTGCCCTTTGCCTTGCCCGGGTCAAAAATATGATAAGTGCTGCTGAGGCCGAAACGCAAAGTGTTATCCGGATTGATGTACCAGGTGAATTCTCCTTTTAACTGGTAATCCTGTAACGCCGAAGTCCATAAAAATGAACTCGGGTCGTTCTCATTGGCCGTTCCCAGGTTGTAATCGTATTTAGAGTAAACAAAGGTGAAATTACTGAACAGGCGCTGCGAAAAGAGGTGGTTCCAACGGGCCGTACCGGTGGAATTGCCCAGTTTCATATAGGCGAATGGATTCTTGAATATATCCCTGCCAAAATAGCCCGACAGGTAGATCCTGTTCCTGTCATTAAAGGTATGATTGACTTTCGCATTGAAGTCATAAAAATAAAGCTTGCTCTCCTGCACATTTTCATCTTTTGAAAGGGGGAGGAAAAGATCGGCATAGGTTCTTCTACCCGAAACAATGAATGCGGTTTGATCTTTGATGATGGGCCCTTCGAGGGTAAGCCTGCTGGAGATCAGCCCGATGCCCCCGGTAGCTGCAAACCGTTTCTGGTTCCCTTCCCGCATCCTGACATCAAGCACCGAGGCCAGGCGGCCGCCGTATTGCGCCGGAAGATCTCCCTTGTAAAGCTTGACGTCTTTGATAGCGTCGTTGTTGAAAACCGAGAAGAAGCCCAGGAAATGCGATGCGTTATACACGGTTGCTTCGTCGAGCAGCACCAGGTTCTGGTCTGGGCTGCCTCCCCTGACGCTGAAACCTGACGACCCTTCGCTGACCATCTGCACGCCGGGCAGGAGCTGGATGGCCTTGATGATGTCCACCTCTCCCATCAATGCCGGGATGCGGTTGATGGCCTTCACATCCATTTTTACCACTGACATCTCCGGCGCCCGGACGTTCTCATCTGTCCGTTCGGTTGTAATCTCCACCTCCCTGAGTATCGTCGAAACCGGATTCAACCTGATATTGAGCGAGATATCCTTGTTCAATGTCACCTGGTGCACCTGCGCCTCATAACCCAGGTAAGTAAAACGCAAGAAGTATTTTCCTTCATTGAGGCTGATGGAGTAAAAGCCATATTCGTTGGAAACCGATCCAGAATTCAGCTCCGTGATGTAAATCGAAGCACCGAATAAATTTTCCCCTGTGGTTGCATCCTTAATATACCCGCTGATTGTGAAACGACGCAATGCAGGGTCCACCTCTCCTTCTGCGCGGAGTGTTGGAAGGCCTGTGAGAAGGCTGAAAACGATGAGCGTTAGTATTCGCATGGATTAAATTGACCATTGATAAACGATCGGACTGCCGTTATGTTTCCGAAAAACATAGATTTTTTTTTCTCCTGACGGGTATATCGGGCGCAATTTACGGATTAACAGTATGGAGACTCAATGTGATGTGTTATGAAAACGATAATTCTTTTCTTACTGGCCTTTTTAATGGTGGTAACGGCAGTATGCCGGGCCCAGCAGGCCAGGATTGTGTTCTACAATGTAGAGAACCTGTTTGACACGGAAAACGATACCCTGACGAACGACGATGAATTCCTCCCCGACGGCCCGAAGCGGTGGACGCATGAGCGGTATTACCGGAAGGTGGTCCGGGTTTACCAGGTGATGGCTGCGTTGGGCAGGGGAGAGCTGCCGGCGGTGATCGGGGTGTGTGAGATAGAGAACCGGAAGGTGCTGAACAGTCTGGTGTATGAAACCCCATTTCATCAGTTCGGGTATCGCATTATCCATCGTGATTCGCCTGACAGGAGAGGGATTGATGTGGCGGTGCTATACCAGCCTGATCTGTTCACCCCTGACTCGGCGGAGTGGCTGGAGGTCCCGCTGGGAGGCGGTGAAACAACCCGCGAGATCTTACATGTGCGGGGCCGGCTCTGGGATGATAATCCTATCCACATCTATGTGAATCACTGGCCCAGCCGTTATGGCGGGGCGGGAAGCTCCCAGCCTAAAAGGGTAGCCGCTGCCGCCACCCTGGCCGCTTCCGTGAAGAGAATCTATGCTGATGAAGAAAAACCGAATATCGTGATCATGGGCGATTTCAACGATGGACCGGAAGACGAGAGCCTGCAGATCATTTCCCGGATCAGGTTACAGGCTGAAATATCTTGCCCCTGGCCCATTGTCAATTTATCAACCGGATACAGCATTGCCGGCGAAGGGACGTTAAAACACGGCGGGAGCTGGAACGTTTTCGACCAGGTGCTGGTATCCTGTGCAATGATTAAAGGTGAGAACGGTTTGATTATAATGAGCGAAAGAGCGGAAATTTTCAAAGCAGGCTTCCTGCTTGAGGAGGATATGATCTATACGGGGACGAAACCCTACAGGACATATATCGGACCAGCCTATCACGGCGGGTTCAGCGATCATCTCCCGGTCAGCGTTACAGTCGGCAGGTTAACGGGTGGCGGACACCGCCACTGAATTCCCCTGGAAAGTCTCACGGATAATATCGTCGTAAATATCCCCGAATGTCCGGAAACACCAGGTCATCAAATCGGGAATTTCATCCTGCTGAAGCCAGTTCAGTGATTTTCTCAGTTCTTTGCTGAATAGTGCCGGGCTGAAGCTTACTTTTTGAAGGATTATTTTGGTGTACTCTAGCATGGCGAAAACTTTCCATTGAAACGGATCAGCAGCATGGTTTGTTGTGCAAATGAAGAAGTAATTGTGTTAAAAAAACTTAATTCCCGGGGTGTTATTCCGGTTTGTAGTGCTACATTTGCTTTTCGTTTCAGGAAAACATCCTCACACCATTATTTTCCACCATGCAGAAGGAAGAAAAAACAATTGTTCACAGCCTGACCATCCCTTTCATTTTGGTGTTGATCATGTGGGCGGTGATGATCATCAGGACAATCGGTGGATATAACTTTGCGTTCCTGGGAATATTTCCGCAGAAATGGTATGGGCTACCGGGCATTGTCACCACCCCCTTCATCCATGGCGATTTCTCGCACCTGATTGCCAACTCAGTACCCATGCTGCTGTTGGGAACGGCGCTCTTTCTTTTTTACCGCGACATTGCCGTGCGGATCCTGGTCATGATCTGGCTGTTTACCGGTTTCTGGGTGTGGGTCGGCGGAAGGGAAGCCTGGCATATCGGAGCCAGCGGGATCGTTTACGGACTATCGGCTTTCATTCTCACCAGCGGTATTATCCGCCGGCATACTGGCCTGCTGGCCATGGCGCTGGTCGTAGTTTTCCTATACGGAAGCCTCATCTGGGGGATATTCCCCGAATTCTTCCCGGAAGAGAATATTTCGTGGGAATCGCATTTGTTCGGATTGGTAGCCGGTGTTGCACTGGCATTCTTCTACAGGAAGGAAGGTCCGCAAAAGCGGAAATACTCATGGGAGCTGGAGGAAGAGACCGAAGATACTTTGGAAGGGGAAAGTATTGAGCATGATGATAATGCATACTGGAATGTCACCATCACCGATGAAGAGATCAAAGACATCAAAAGGACCTACCGCCGTCATGATAACCCTTAACCGTTATTCAACAGTCAAATAAGGGCCGATCTTTTCAAATAATTCATCATACATTATATCCAAATCTCTCAATTCATCAACCGAACTGATGCGTTTCACATTGTCGCGGTGGCTGAATAGGGCTTTCACCAGGAAATATTCAAAATAGGGATGCCGTAGCATCTCCTTGAAGGTAACCGTATTCAGATCCATTTTCAGGATCAAATGCGGGTCGGCGGTGACCCGGCCGGCAAAACCTGCCAGGCATGTGCTGTCTATTCCTTTGATTTCCAGTAACTGATGCAAGTCGAAGAATCCTCCCAGCTTTTCCCGGTATTGAATAATCCTTTCGGCGTAGTATGGCCCGAAGCCCGGAAGCCTGACCAACATAGAAGAATCGGCGGTGTTCAGCTCGATGATCTCGATAACATAGGGCGCTTTTTCTTTTTCAGGAAAGGGTTTCTTCTCCTTATGCTGTGAAGGAGAGGGTGCAGGAGGTTTTTCATCTTTTTTGATGAAAATGTATGGTTCCAGTAATTGGTAGATAGTATCCTGCATGGTGTAGATCTTCTTCAGGTCGGTTTTATCCCGGAACACCCCTCCCTTCTGGCGGTAATTGAGGATGCTCCGGATTGTTCTGCCATCAAGCCCCGTCCTTTTCCAGGTCTCTTCATCTGCCGTATTGGGATCGAAAAAGAACGGATCTGAAAGAAAAGCTGGCAGGCCCGGGGCGCCGGCAGAATATTTTTTATTCCTTTCGGCATCGTTTTTTAAGTTAGCCAGTGAATCGGCTTCAGCCAGCGCAGCGAGGAATTCGTCCGCCTGTTTCCGGAACGGTTCCGGGTCGAATTCTTTTTCGGGGATCAGCAGTGGCAGGTAAAGGTTCACCAGCAGCGACAAAAGCAGCAGCCCCAGCAGGATGGTCAGTCCCCGCTGCTCTCCCCGGCTGAATGAGAAATAATCTTTGATCCGGTCTTTCATCAATGATTAATCCGGAAAAAAGGAAAATATACCCGGCCGGGCAGCATAAATTTTTACAATTTCAGGATTCCCAGGCCGTTCAGGAACACCATGGCGATGGCCAGCGGTGCGATGAATCGGACGAGGAATAAGAAGATGTTGAACAGCCTGACCTTCATCGTTCCCCCGTTGGAGATCTCATCCCTGACATTTTTACGGCCCAGGAACCAGCCGACAAAGATCACGATGAACAAACCGCCGGTGGGCAGCATGATGTTGGCCGTGGAAAAGTTCATAAGATCGAAAAGATTCCTGCCGAAAAGACTGAATTGTGGGTAAGGTCCCTGGGATAGTGTGCATAGAACACCCAAAAAAGTGACTCCAATGGTTGCTATTATGGTTGCGTATCTTCGTCTGAGGCTGAATTCTTCGGATATGAATGCCACCACAACCTCCATAACTGATATTGTGGATGTCAGGGCGGCAATGATGAGCAATGTGAAAAACATCAAAGCCCAGAAATATCCTCCTGGCATATGCTGAAATATATTAGGAAGCGTAATGAAGACCAGGCCGGGTCCTTCAGAAGGAGCGATGCCAAACGCAAACACAGCCGGAAGAATGGCAATTCCCGCCAGCAAAGCTACTGCAAGGTCAGCTCCCGCCACCGAAAAGGCCGTTTCACTCAGCCTGTCCTTTTTCCGGATATAGGAACCGTAGGTAATGATTGTCCCCATGCCGATGCTCATGGAGAAAAAGGCCTGCCCGAGCGCTTCCAGGATGGTGGAGGCATCGATTTTGGAGAAATCGGGCCTGAACAGGAAGTTCAGCCCCTGCATCGCCCCGGGGAGCGTGATGGAGCGGATGGCCAGGATGACCAGCAACACCAGCAGCATGGGCATCAGTATCTTGGTGTATTTCTCGATCCCTTTTCTGACGCCGGCCAGGAGGATGCCGCCGGTCAGCAGCATGACCACCACCTGCCAGATGACCGGTCTCCAACCGCCGGTATAGAAATTCTCGAACAATGCATTCAGTTCCTCCGGGCTTTTCCCTTTGAAACCGTTGACCAGTGACAGGCGGAGGTACTCGAAGGTCCAGCCGGCTACGGTGCTGTAAAAGGCCAGTATCATGAATGCTGCGGCGATGCCCATGACGCCCACCAGGTACCAGGGCCGGCGCGGCGCCAGCAGCCTGAAAGCGCCGAATGCGTTTCGCTGTGCCCGCCGCCCGATCGTGAATTCCGACAGCATCACCGGGATGCCGATGAATAATACGATAAAAACATAGACCAGGATGAAGGCCGCGCCGCCGTTTTCACCGGTAATATATGGGAACCGCCAGATGTTCCCAAGCCCGACGGCCGAGCCCGCCACCGCGGCAATCGTACCTATCTTCGAACCGAAACCGTCGCGCGGGGAGTGATCCGTGTTCTGCATTAAGCTGTGGATTTTGCAGGCGAAGATATGAATTTCATGGAAATGTCGCTGAAATCCAGTCAATGTGTAACTGGTAGGAGTGTTCCCTTTTTATAGCGATCAATCTTTTTTGTAATATTATTCACTAAAATTAGTGGATCATTATTAAATCTTCCATTATAAACTACTTCTCCGGATTTCCCCACAACAATTACATGAGGAAATGTTTGAAAATTTAAATTACTTGTAATCTCATTAATATTAGTAAGTGAAATTGCATAATTGAGGCTATATTTTATTGATAGTTTATTAAGTATTTTATTACTGGTAGTATCAATAAGACTTAACGGAACAATGATTGCGTATACTTGAATATCATCATCTTCACTATATTTAACTGCCAATTTCTCTAAATCCGGCATTTTTTTATAACAGATACTACAAGATGCTGTCCAATAATATAATATTGAAATTTTACCTAATAAACTATTATTATCAACTATCTTATCATCTAGTGTCTTGAAATTGATTGATAGTGTTTTGATTGATGAATTTTTATTTAAAGAAAATGTATATTCACACCAATTCAGAGTCCCGAAATATCCGAAGATATAGAGACTGATACTGAATATTGAAAGCAGATAAATGAAAATCTTCTTTTTGTTAAGCATAAAATATTTAATGGTAATTCCAAAGAAAACTGATAATGGAATTACTATAGTTAATGGTAGCAGGTGATAAAGGTTGTCTTTAAGCAGCAGAAAAAGTATTATCAAAAACAAGGGTAAGGATAAGGTTAAAAAAGCAATTAAATTTCGATTTAATTCTTTTCCTCCTGTAAGATAACCGGCAATACAGAATAAGAATCCCCCTATTGAAAATTGTATGGGCCAACCGACTTTTCCAAAAAGTATGGTAATAAAAATGACTGATAAACCTATTATTACAATTCTCTTAATAAATGAATTATTTATTTTTTTAGAAACTAAATAACTAATAATACTTGCAAGAATGAAAGTACCGACGCACAATAAAAAAAAGGGAAGTATTCTATTAATTCCATCAGCGTTTATTGAAGGAAAGTACTTCATTAATATATTGAGAAATATGATTGAATAAATTATTATCGAACTTAATAATACTGTAATTAATAGGTTTTTAAATTTAAGGTTGTGCAAAAAAATTGGTGTCAGGATAAAACTCAGAGAAAACCCAAAGAACATAGTAAAAATTATGTCCTTTGGGTATAAAAGGTGGATCAGTGAGATAATAACCGTGGTTAATACGATCCAGAGAATTACATTCGAATATCTCTTTTTCATGTTTGGTTATAATTAGCGAATTTACCGAAAAACTATTAATCAGGGTAGATTACGCCACCATCACACATTCCAATACACGAATACATCCAAAATAAACCACTATAATACTCCCCAAAATTCAGACCACGTGTTAAGTTGAAAAACGACTAATTTTAACCGTGGAATTATGAAAGCAAAAAGAAAAAAACACACAGCGGGTTTTAAAGCCCAGGTAGCCATTGAAGCGCTCCGGGAACGCGAAACAATGGCCGAGCTCTCAAAGAGGTTTGAGGTGCATCCCAATATGATTTCTAAATGGAAGCAAGAGTTTGTGACTCGGTCGGCAGAGATCTTTGCGAC
>JAHYJL010000070.1 GCA_019429045.1 Bacteroidales bacterium | reverse complement strand
CTCACATAATTATTCAGAAGATAATCATAAAGATAACCTGCGGTGTTTGAGCCGAACTTACCTGCGAACTCATAAACAGTAGTCAGTGTGATGGTATCGATGGTGTAATCAAAACGGAATTTGCCGGTGATGAGGTGCTGTTTCAAAAGTCCGTTCAGGTCATCCATCAGGTAATCATAAGTAAAAAGCACCCTGTGGTAGCCTTCGCTGTTGAGTTTGCTTAGTTCGATCCAGATATTGTAATTGATGGCGTTCAGATCTATCCCGTCGACCACGATCACTTCATCATAGACCACTTCTTCAGCCCGGTAAGGATGGATATACTCTTCCAGGGAAATCTGGGCCAGGTTTATGATAGTGGCGCTGCGGCTTTCCGTCATGAGCAGCGCGAGGGAATCTTCCGGAAGCACCCTGTAGCCCACCTGCTTCATCGATCTTTCAAAGCCATCATAAAAAGCGTTCACCAGCAAAGAATCATTTATATCCTTGATGAACAGGCTGTTGGCAAATAACAGGCTGTCCTTCAGGTAATCGCTGAGGGAATCGATACCCGGTATCTCATAAGCTTTGAGGTTATTTTTAAACACCACCTCAGGTTTCATAACGAGCAGCGGCATCGGCTTATCCATCAAAACGAATTTCCGGGCCAGCTTCTGTTCTACGTTGCAACCCGACAGAAATGCCAGTAATAATAACAGTATCCAGTATGATGAAAGCCTTTTCATTACAAGCGATAGTTTAGTCGTTAACTGAATGGTTTTCAGCCAGCAATGCTTCCCCGAAAGCTTTGCCATAATCAATGGCCTGCTGTTGTTCATCCGGATCGGGAGAGAACTTGACAAACACCCCTTCGCCAAAATACTTGAGCTTCAGGTTTTCGAGGCCGGTTTTTATCAATTGCCGGCTCTCGCCGCTCCACCCAAAAGAACCGAAACCGCCCGCCAGTTTCCCTTTGTCTCTCAATGGGTTGATAACGGAAAACAGCTTGTAAACAGGAAGCAGTATATTCTGGTTGATGGTAGTGCTCCCGACAATGATGGCTGCACTTTCCGCTACCTTTTGTTCCAGTTCCCCTATGCTCGAATTTTCAATATCGAATACTTCCACTGAAATGTCGCCCGCCATCCGGACACCAGCTCCTATCTTGTTCGCCAGCAAGCCGGTCTTTGAATAAGCTGATACATAAGGAATGAAAACCTTACGGCGGATGGGGAGATGAAGGTGTTCTTCTGCATATTTCTCAGACAGATCGACATATTTTTTCCAGTTAGTGCGCAAAATGGGGCCATGGCCTGTGGCTATCATATTAATATCCAGCTCCCTTATTTTATCGATGGCCTTGAGCATAAATTTACTGAATGGCTTCAGGATCACATCGAAATAATATTTGAAATCCTCGTCAAAATCGCCGACCAAGTCATCGTAGATGGCTTCATGGCAGAAATGGGCGCCAAAAGAATCGCAGGTGAAAAGGATCTTCTCCTCGGCCAGGTATGTGTACATAGTATCCGGCCAGTGCAGGTTAGGGGCGCTGATGAAACGCAATGTGCGATCGCCCAGGTCAAGGGTGTAGCCGTCCTTTACGATGATGTGCGGAAAATCAAAAAAGATCATTTCTTTAAGGTAACGGATCGCATTCCCCGTGCCGACAACAGTAGCCTTAGGAGCCAGTTTGAGTAAATGGACCAGGCTCCCGGAATGGTCCGGTTCGGTGTGGTTCAGGATAATGTATTCAATCTCCGACGGATCGGTCAGTTGCCGGATTTTCGCAAGGTAGGTCTCCCAGAAACTTTCCTTTACTGTTTCGATGATCGCCTTCTTTTGAGCGTTGATGAAATAAGAATTGTAGGTTGTGCCATGCTTGGTCTCCATCACAACATCAAAAGTGACGATGTCCCGGTCAAGCACCCCAATCCAGCTTACTCCCGGGGCTATTTCAAGTATTTTATCGTCAATCATATTTCTTTAGTCCTCTTGGTTTTAGATGTTTCGGTTTGGTTAATCGAACTCAAGCCTGATCTGTTTTCCCGGCGCCTGGGTATCATCGTCGGCTGGATCGCTTGTATTGTCTGCATCTTTATCATCGCTATTAATAAACGATTCATCCCCCGTTTCGTTCATTTCTTCTGAAATGTTTTCTTCTGTTCCTTCCAATTCAGATTCATCCTGATCAATCATTTCAACATCATCCATTTCCTTTTCCGGCAACGCGTATGGTAGTGGTTCCAGCCACCGGAGTTCCTCGATTTCGTGCACAGATACTCTCTTTCCTTTGGCGCGGAAACTTTTAACACCGATGAAATCGGACATGGCTATCGTTTCAGGATCCCTGACCCGGCCATTCTTTTCCCTGAAAGACAGGTAAAGCTGTGGCAGCCAGTCAAGACTGATCTCAATGAGCCGTGTCTCCTTGTGTTCGTTCAGGAAATTGACCGGTTTATCCGATGTTTCGATGGTGAATCGTTTCAGGTAAAGATGGCCGGTGATGCCATCATGGTAAATTGCTGAGACTATCCTTTCGGGTTCGAATTTCATGATAAAGATCATGTCCTCTTCGAAGTGCGTCGAAAGATCATAATTATACAGGCGATAGAATCCCGACTTCTGAATCGTCAGGATCTTGTCGTCCCCTTCGAAGGCGCCCAGGAAAGCCCCTCTCTCATCCGCATTCAGCCTTTTCACCGATTCGTCGAACCATATGCCCCTGGCGCCCAAAGTCGATACACCCTCTTCTTTCTTGATTACCTGGCGGATGACATTTTTCGTTAGAATATTCCCCTGGCTGCTCCGTCCCCTGATCGTCACCTGGCTGAAATCATATTCAAGTGAAGTTTTCTTCATCCGCGGCTTTGGACGAAGGAACACTTTCAGGGTTTCGGCCTCGCCATTGGGGTTCGCGCTGAAGTAGATCACCTTCGAACCCGGCGTCCCGCGGGTGAGATCGTATTCTTTGTCACGCGTAATCCCCACCACGGAAAAACGCTTGATATAATTGTTCCCTTTTTTTCCGTCGCGGTAAACCATGTTGTAAATGGTCCTTTCATCGTTCTTCTTGTAAACATTGATGTAGAGGACATCCTTGCCGGCGAAGAATTTGCCCTCTACTTTCGTCACCACGAATGACCCGTTGCCCCGGAAAATGATGACATCGTCGATATCGGAGCAATCGCATACATATTCGTCTTTCTTCAGAGAAGTTCCGGCAAAGCCTTCCGCACGGTTGATATACAGTTTCTGGCTTGCCGCAGCCACAGCCGCCGCTTCTATGGTGTCAAAACTGCGTATCTCCGTTCTTCTTTCCTTGTTCTGGCCGTATTTCTTTTGAATTTGCCTGTAATACCGAATGGCGTAATCGATGAGGTGATCGAGGTGATGCTGGACCTCTTCGAGCTCATTTTCGATGGCAGCGATCAGCTCATCGGCATGATTCGCGTCATACTTGGATATACGCTTGATTTTTAGCTCCGTAAGACGAATAATATCCTCACGGGTAACCTCCCGCTGCAATTTCTTTGTATGCGGGGCCAGGCCTTTTTCGATGGTTGCCAGCACATCCTCCCAGGTAGTGCTGTTCTCTATTTTACGGTAGATTTTATGTTCGATAAAGATTTTCTCGAGGCTGGCATAATGCCACTGGTACTGCAATTCGCCTTTCCTGATCTCAAGCTCTTTCCGGATCAGTTCGACCGTATTTTCAGCAGAAATGCGCAGTATCTCCTTCACATCGAGGAACTGAGGCTTTCCATCCTTGATGACACAGGCATTGGGCGATACCGGAACCTCACATTGCGTAAACGCGTACAAAGCATCAATGGTCTGGTCGGGAGAGGTGCCGGGAACCAGGTGGACCATGATCTCCGCCTCGGCTGAGGTGTTATCGTCGATCTTGCGGATCTTGATTTTCCTTTTGTCATTGGCCTGGATGATGGAATCGATCAGGTTGGAAGTGGTCACCCCGAAAGGGATCTCCGATATGACCAGCGTTTTGTTGTCAATCTTCTTGATCCTGGCCCTGATCCGCACCTTGCCACCCCGTGCGCCGTCATTGTATTTCGAAACATCGATCAGACCGCCGGTCTGGAAATCGGGGTATATCTCAAAATCATTGCCTTCCAGGATATTGACCGAGGCATCGATCAGTTCGTTGAAATTATGCGGCAGTATCTTGGAAGACAGCCCCACGGCGATCCCTTCCACCCCCTGCGCTAATAAAAGCGGGAATTTTACCGGCAGGATGACAGGCTCTTTGTTTCTTCCGTCGTACGACTGTTTCCAGGGTGTTGTCTTCGGGTTGAACACCACATCCAGGGCAAATTTTGAAAGCCGGGCTTCGATATACCGGGGTGCTGCCGAGCTGTCGCCGGTCAGAATATTTCCCCAGTTGCCCTGTGTTTCGATGAGCAGGTCTTTCTGCCCGAGCTGTACAAGGGCATCCCCGATCGATGCATCCCCGTGCGGATGGTACTGCATTGTGTGGCCAATGATGTTGGCCACCTTATTGAACCGGCCGTCATCGAGCTGCTTCATCGAGTGCAGTATCCTGCGCTGAACGGGTTTAAGGCCGTCAGTCACCTCAGGTACCGCCCGTTCGAGGATCACATAGGAAGCGTATTCCAGGAACCAGTTTTCATATAAACCGGATACTTTAATGGTCCGCTGCGCATCAGAAGAATGCGCCTTTTCATCAGTCACTTCGGCGCTATAACCTTCTTCACCGCCGCCATCCTCCCTGATATCATCCAGTATTTCTTCCATCTGCGCTGCCGTTGTGCCCTCTATTTAAAAAGTTTTGAAATAGCCCTGAATTCATCGGTACCGGAAAACCGCAATAATTCAAACAGCACTGATTCATAAGTGCCGATGATGGCGCCCTCTCTCCGCAACCGCATCATTGCCATTTTTTTATCGTTAAGCCTTCGGGAGGATACGCAGTCATCAACAACAACCGGGATGAAGTTTTTCTCCAGCAGATCAAGCGTGGTCTGCATCACGCAAACGTGCGACTCTATGCCAGCGATCACGATAAATTTTTTACCCAGCTTCATCAATTCATCTGAAAAAGGTTGGTCGTCGCAGCAACTGAACGACATTTTCTCCAGCGGCGCTAGCGGCTGAAACAACGCCCGCAAGGGTTCTATTGTTGGCCCGAGCCCTTTGGTGTATTGTTCCGTAAGTATAATGGGGATATTCATGGCCTGCAGTCCCTGAACGAGTATGCCGGTATTGCGGGCAATAGCCTCATGATCATGGATGTAAGGAAAAAGCCGTTCCTGGATATCGATCACCAGGCCAGCGGTTTGTTCTTTTAAAATTCTCATCTTTTAAGTTTTATACTATCTGCTTGTCTTCCAAAATCGCAACAAAATGATTTCGAAAGCCAGGAAAACAAGCGCCAAAATTACAAATATCTTCCATAATGGCGTTCCCTGGCTCATCGCTTTAATGGTTTCGGTGAGCGGCTTGCCTTTGCCTGCAAGTATCCTGAACTGTCCGGGAACATAGCGCGCTATCATCCTGTACAGGTCATCTTCCCCGGCAAATTGCATGGATGATTCCATCCGGTCGTAGTTGAATGCCAATCCCCTGACGATCACTCCATCCTGGTGCAAACGGTAATGACCTGCCTGGCTCATCTGTCCGAATAGCTGCAGATTGATCCGTTTGTTCATGGTCTGTTGCCCGGGGATGAATTCAAATGAATCATCCAGGGCGGCAATTTTCAGCATCTTATCTCCGGAAACGCCAGTATTGCTCAATTCCAGCTGATTATCCCTGCCGATAGTGTAGTACAAAGGGGCTGTGGCAGCGCTCAGCAAAGCGATCCTGAATAAAACGGGGACGAACAAGGCGTGCCTGGGGAAATTGCTGTATGTATCTTCCAGCGGGACGACCAGCAGGTAGATCTCCCCTTTCGCAGGCGTTTCCATTGTCAGGAATGGCCTTCCGTTCAGCAATCCCATAATATTGATCTGGGCGGTCCGGCTTCCCCTCGACAGGCCAAAAAATGAGTTGACTGCCGGCAGGTCCATGCTGGCGTGGTCCTGCCTGCGCCCCGGCCCCGATTTTTCGAATACATCTGCAAATACGGGATGATCAAAATCCAGGGCAGACACTTTCGTCTCTTCACGGATCAGGCCGGTGTAATAATTGACCCCGGCTGACGAGAGGAAAGCCTGAAACGAAGCGATATCCATCTCCGGCGAAGGAATGATCAGCAGTGTGCCCGCATTCCCGAGAAAGAGGGACAGTTCCTGTGCAAGTCCGGAAGATATATCGCGCAATTCATTCAGGATGATCAGTTCAAATGCCTGCAGGTTGTTAAAATCGATGTTCCGCACTGAATTGTTGACGAACCGGATGGCAGAATCTTTCCCAAACAGCGAATTGAGGTAAAGGCTTTCATCGCCGCCATGGATGGCAAGGACGGGGACGGCGCCGGCCACGTGAAAAGCAAGGTGCATCCGGTCATCGAATGTTACGGGATAGTCTACAATCTCCAGCGTGCCAAACTGGTAACCCGCTTCGTAGTTGGTAAACGGCAGCTCCACATCCAGGTAGGTGCCGGCTTTGACGTCAAACCCGGCCACGGCTTTTTGCATCCCGGTGATCATCAGCTTGAGCGGAACTTTTTCGTAATCAGTGCCCGAGTCATTGACAATGCGTGCCATCAGACGGACCCCCTGGTTAAGCTGATGCATCGGCGTGGCAAACCAGCAACTGTCGATATACAGGTTGTCCTTGTTCACCGCCGATAAGGGCACCAGCCAGTAAGAGACAAGGCTGTCGGTCACAATATTTTCAAAATCGGCCATATTTAGCTGAAAATCCGAAACCAGGTACGCTATCCCGGATTGCCCGGGGAGGCTTCGGAACTGATCATTTTGCCTGCTGACCACTTCCGAAACGGTCCTGACGTTGGGAGATACCCTGATCTCGTCGAGCAATTGCAGGAATTCCTCCTGGCTGACCCATCGCTGATGCCTCCCTTCAAAATCATTGGTCAGCAGCATGAACTGATCTGTCGTCCGGAATGCCGATACAATCTCGCGGGCGCCGGCTTTAGCCGTTTCTATCAGCGGGCCTGCAGCTGAAAGCGCCTCCATGCTGAAAGAATTGTCGATATAGATGCTGACCTTGTTGACGGCGTCAGGCTGCATCGCAGCGTCCTCTCCAGGCAAATAGGGCTGGGCGAATGCAAACACCAGCGAGGCAATGGCCAGCATCCTCAGGAGCATGACCAGCAGGTGCCGCAGCTGCGACTGCCGCTTTGTTTTTTGCTTCAGCTCCTCCAGAAATCTTACATTTGTAAAATAAACCTTCCGGAACCTTTTGAAATTGAAAAGATGTATGATCACCGGTACCGAAATGGCCAGTAATCCCCACAATACATATGGAAAAAGAAAACTCATAAGCTTAACAGGTGCGGCAAAAGTAATCATATTCATGATATCACCTGCCTGTCACATCGCTTAAGATATGCTCCCAATGTTTAAAAAAAATTTTAGAAAGTCGGAGATTCATAAAGGTAAAATATATTTGCATCCGCTTTTATCTCTAAAAACATGAAAATGGATCAGAAGAAGATTGAAAAACTTACCAACATCAAGAATTACCTTGAAAACGATGACATTACCGGGTTAAATAAATATATTGAAAGGATAAAGCCAACCGTAAAGGATGATGAGGACTTCACCGACATTTTTGAAGAGGTGAAAAGCAAGAATTACGATCAGGCGCTTTTCCTGACAGAGGAAATAATTTTTGATACCAATGAGGAGGATTATGCGGATGACTTCGACAAACTGGACCTGGATGATTTTGAAGACAAGGACGGTCTCATTCTTGAAGATCCTATAGATGATTTAGAGGATTTCAGCGGTGGTGACTTCGATGACCTTACTTTTGATGAAGACAAAGATGTTGACTACTTTTAGTATTTACCACTTTTGGGATATTAATCTTCAAAACCATTTATTATGAGCTTTACGAAAGATTTTAGAGCCTTTATCATGAGAGGCAATGTAGTTGACCTTGCCGTGGCCGTTGTTATCGGCGGGGCATTCGGTAAAATTGTGACCTCGTTTGTGAATGACATCCTGATGCCGCCGCTGGGGTTGCTTTTGGGCGGCCTTGATTTCAAGGACCTGGTTGTGATCATGAAAGCCGCTACGGAAGAGGTTCCAGCGGTTACATGGAACTACGGTATGTTCATTCAAAATGTGATAGATTTCCTGATTATTGCTTTTGCTATCTTTATGGTGATCCGGGCGATGACCAAAATGCAAAGGAAAAAGGTAGAAGAACCTGCCCCGGCTCCTGCTCCTCCGGAACCGACCAATGAAGAAAAACTGCTAACGGAGATCAGGGACCTGTTGAAGAAATAAGCTTCGCTGTAAAACCGACGGGTTAACCCGTCGGTTTAGGTCGTGCTCCAACGACTAAAAAACATAACCGACGGGTTCGCTGTAAAACCGACGGGTTAACCCGTCGGTTTAGGTCGTGCTCCAACGACTAAAAAACATAACCGACGGGTTCGCTGTAACCGACGGGTTAACCCGTCGGTTATAAGATTCCTGCTTCTATCTTGACTTTTTATTTGGAATTGCCTATATTTGCTAAACCAAATAATCCAAAATCATGATAAACGTATTGATCGCAGACGACCACCAGCTTCTGATCGATGGTATCAAGACTGTGCTGGAGGAGGTGGAAGACATCTCTGTTGTGGCTGAAGCCAGCAACGGTTACAAGGTCCTGGAAAAACTCGAATCGGGCATCCAGGTGGATGTCATCCTGATGGATATCAACATGCCCCTGCTCGACGGGCTGAACTGCACCAAAATGGTCGTGAAAAAATTCCCGGATGTGAAAGTGATCGCCCTTTCACAATACGACGAAAAACGCTTTGTCAAACAGATGGTCAAAAACGGCGCTTCAGGATACCTTCTGAAGGACACCGCGAAGGATATCCTGGTAAAAGCCATCAAGACGGTCCACGGCGGTGAGAAATATTTCTGTGAACGGCTGTCGCTGCGGCTGATCAACCAGGAACTGAAGATGCAGGACACCAAAGCGCTCTTTCCGAAACTCTCCAGGCGGGAGGTAGAGATCCTGCGGCTCATCGGCAAGGAATACTCCAGCCAGCAGATCGCTGATAAGTTGTTCATCAGCTTTCACACCGTGGAGAGCCATCGCGCCAACCTGATGTTCAAGGCCGGAGTGAAAAATACCGCCGGCCTGATGCGTTGGGCCGTCGAAAACGACCTGCTCGATTAAATGAAGAAAGGCACCCCCTTGGCCGGGATGCCTTTTCTTCTCTGGCTTGCTCTCACCTGAAACCTGGAAATATCTCTTTCAGAGGATCGAAACGATCATAATGAATATCACAAATGTAGGGTACAGAACAAAGAGCGCCATTTTTACCGATTCAACCAGGGTTTTCATAATAACCTCCTTTTTAATTAAGTTTTGTTTTGTTTTCACTTGTGTGAAACTGACAATACAAAACTATATCCATTGAAGGGGAAATTCCTCACAGAATATCACCAAAGGTTTTTTTAGTGGTTTTCCATGACCCGGTGTGACATTATAAATATTTACTGCCAGATTTTTTTTTGGTGGTTTTCTGCTACTTTTTTAATCCTGAACGGCCATATCATTGCACCGATGAATAAGAAAATAAAATATATCAACCGTATAAGGGTCGTCAGGAACATTGCTGAAAACGACCTTTTGTTCGTAAAAGCATGTGGCACAACAGAGATCATGCTGCAGGCAGTACCGGTTTTAGTTCCTAAAAAGTATGATTCCGTACCGGAGGATGGTATTTACGAGCTTGATTTCAAACTCGATGAAAACCAAAATGATATTACCGGAGTAATATTGGAGGTGGAGGTTGTGCTACGTTTGAGCGAACTGCCCGAATGGGTGAAAGGGATCAGGGTCAATGCCAATGAAAACTCAGATATTGAATTGATATAATTAACATAGGAAATGTCAAAAAAAATTCTTGCTTTTCAACGTTTTATGTTGTATATTTCATCGTTTTATATAAAACACTTCAATTAACCGATTAATTAACCTTTAAATTTTAATGTCATGGGAAAATTATTAGAACAAGGGCTTACTTGGGTATATGTATCCAATTCCGGTAAACTGAAATTAAACGTTAAAACGCACTTCAATTTAGATGGGGGTGAGAAATTAAAAACGATAAATAGGATTGAATATATCAATGTCAATGAGTACAAATTGGTTTTTGATATGGATACAAGTGGTACCGTAACCGATTCATATGAAGACACATTTGAAACTCATTATGCCTTAGAAACCGGTATGAACAACTCCGAGGTCAGGGCAGCAGTTAACAGATTGGCGATCAAGCTTACAACAACAATAAAGGATGATACTGAAAAAGTCGGCGAAGTGATCAATATTACCTCAGGAAATGCTAACATTTCCATTGAGTAAAATCAGAATGACTGATCATCAGGCCATATTTGATATTATCTTATTGAAATGAATATGAATACATTGCATAATGGCTTCTTAGTAATGACAATAACTGCTTTCCTGAGTTGTTCCATTCCTTCCGCTTTTTCATCCAACCCGGAAAGAAGCGACAGTTTATTGCGGGTAATTAATACCCTTACGGATAACCAGGAAAAGGCAGATCAGCTTATACAGTTGTCATTGGCTTTTTATTCATTGAATAATCTTGATAGCTCTGAAAAGTATTGCCAGCAGGCATTATTGATCTCCGAACAGCTTTCTTATTTACAGGGGATGGAAGATTGTTATTTCCGGCTATCCTTGATACGAAACCGGCAAACTGAATACAACGACGCTATCCATTTGGTTGTCAGGGCTATTGCACTATCCGAATCATTTAATGATACCAACCGTATGGTGAGAGGTTATCATACTTACGCGGAAATCCTGTCAACACTGGGAAAGAAGGATTCAGCGCTCCATTATTACAGGGAGGGTGATAAAATGAACCGGGTCGTTGGGAACACGCAGCGCATGATCGCGATTAACAACGGAATGGGCAATGTTTTCCAGGATATTTCCAAATTTGATTCAGCGATATTCTATTACCTGAAAGCCGTCAGATTGTGTGAGGAACACGACTACCCGCAATATCTGGGGCTTATTTATAATAACCTGGGCAAATCACTTTCCCAGATTAATGAAGATGAAGATGCCCTGAAATATCTTGAATTGAGCCTCGAAATCAATACCAGGAACAATAACAACCAGCAGATGGCCCTGAACCTTATCAATATAGGTGCGGTTTATCTTAGAAAAGATGAAGACAGCAAAGCGCTTTCATACTTCGAACAGGCAATGGTATTGTTACAGGATGGAAAAGCACTCAACACCCTCGCTGACTTACATCATACTTTCGGGGTTATCTATCTGAGACAGGGCCAATTTGATCTGGCTCTTGCCAATTTCCGTAAAGCGCTGGGCTATTATTCATACTGGAATTACCCGGAAGGCATGGCCATTGCCTTGCTTAACATCGGTAAAGTTTATATCGGGCAGGGAAGATATGCAGCCGCACAGATTGTCCTGGATTCCTCCCTTTCAATTGCAAAGGAATCGGGATATCTGAAAAACCAGCGGGACATTTACCTGTACTTATCCAAAAATTCCTACAGCGCCGGTGATTATAAGAAAGCCCACGATTATCGTGTAATGCAAAACATACTGAACGACAGCATCTTCAACCTGGAAAGCACCCGTATGATCAACGACCTGAAGCTGGCTTATGAGCGGGAGCAGGACCAGACGCAGATCCTGACACTCCAGAATATCAACCTGGAAATGGCGCTTAATTTGCAGCGTCAAACAAGCCAGCGAAATGCAACACTTTTCACCGGAATTGGTATAGTAGCGCTTTCCTTGTTCCTTCTTCTCTATTTCCGCCAGCTATCCAGGAAGGATAAGATCATCGCAAAACAAAAAATACAACAACTCGAAGAGGAAAAGAAACTGCTGGCAGCCCGCGTGCTGGTCGAAGGGCAGGAAAAAGAGCGCAAGCGAATCGCCCGGGAATTGCACGACGGCCTTGGCGTCCTGCTCTCCGCCACCAAAATGCAATTTACTACGATCAAAGACAAAAGCCCGGAAAACAGGCCCATGATAGAGAAAGCGACCCAATTGCTGGAGCAGGCCTCCAGCGATGTGCGAAAAATATCGCATAACATGATGCCGGGATTGCTTACCAAACTGGGGCTTTATGAAGCCACGGCCGACTTGATCGAACGGATCAACGAAACGGAAAATATCAATGCCCGGTTCCGGATATCCGGCGATAAAAGCAGGCTGCCCGAAAACAAGGAGATCATGCTTTACCGTATCGTACAGGAACTGGTGAACAATACCCTGAAACATGCCCGGGCCAGCAAAATTGAGCTGACGATCGAAACAAACCCGGGCACATTGCTGATGCATTACATGGATAACGGAGTGGGGTATGACGTGCAAAAACTCCTCGACGTCGAAACGGGCTCTTTTGGACTGCGAAGTCTTCAATCACGCGTCGGTTTCCTTAACGGCACAATGGATATCAAATCCTCACCCGGCCAGGGCGTCAGGTTTTTTATTGAAGTGCCGGTGTAAATGCCCATGGGAATCGATTGTCCCGATTGCGATATGGACCATATCAGGAACAACTTCAGGGAGGTGAATTACGTTACCGAACCTTTCGATGCAGACGTTCATATCAGGATCACAGAACAAACAACGGGTAGCGGGGGATCCCTATATAATATTTATCTGAAAGGCAAGGGTCAGTTTGAATCGGAAAATCATAATTTCTCTCTCAGTGTCCCGGGTTTATCCACCTGGGTTGAGGTCCGCGAAACCATGCTGGAAAATATAAAGCTCAGCCTGGTGCCCTATTTGATGAAAACCCCTTCAAGGGAAAGGCTGATGCTTTTTATCACGCAGGACGATACTATTATCGAAGAACCAGATAAATGGAAAAACTGGATGTTCACCTTATCAGGCGACGGATCATATTCCAGGCAGGCCCGGTGTTAGAGAATAATGTGTTTAAATACTCGGATGCCGACAATAAACGGCTCCTGATCAATTACCGGATACTATACCAGTACGCTGCTTATAATCAAAGGACCATATATAACAAGATAAATGATGAATTATACAAACAGGAACTAAGGGTCAGGTTTTGCTACCTGGATGATTGGGGCAGCTTCAATGCGACGGCCTGGGGCAGGAGCTATTTGAACCGCCAGTCTTTCTTCTCAACCGGCATCAACATGTCTGTATGCCTCGGGCCATTCAGAAACAGCAAGGCCCTGAAAGGTTTCTCATTTTATATCAGCGGTGGAGCAGCGTATATCAAGGACCAGATTTCACTGACGAATACCTTTGATGATGAAGGTTACTGGCTGCCCAATCAATATGAATTGAAGTCGGATTTCAATTTCAACGGGAGCATCGGCATATCCTACACTTTCGGGTCCACCAGCAACAACGCTGTCAACCCCAGGTTTGACCTGTAACAGGCAATCAGAAGAGCAACTATTGCCATTTCTGTTGTAATTTTGGAAATGCGCAATGATTCTCCGAAAAGATGCCCGTAAATATTTCTCTCCGGTTTTATGAAGAATTAAATGATTTTCTGCACTACTCCAGGCAAAAAAAAACCTTTTACTTCAGTTTTTCAGGAAGGCGATCGGTCAAAGACATCATCGAGTCGATCGGCGTCCCCCACACGGAAGTGGATTTGATCCTGGCTAATAATCAACCCGTGGCATTCGACTACCATCCTGAAGCGGGGGATATTATCTCGGTATATCCTGTATTTGAATCGATCGATATCAGCAGCATCAATCTGTTACGCCCTGAGCCGCTGCGCGAGCCAAAGTTCATTCTTGACGTACACCTTGGAACCCTGGCACGTTACCTGCGGATGCTGGGATTTGATACGCTGTACCGCAATGATTACCAGGATGATGAACTGATCAGCATTTCGCTTTCGGAAAGACGGGCGCTGCTCACCCGCGACCTGCCCCTTTTGAAAAACGGCAGGCTGACCCACGGCTATTTTATCCGCGAAACCCAGCCCAAACGACAGGTGCAGGAAGTTATGCGGCGCTTCGACCTGAAAAATCAAATCAAACCGTTCGCACGCTGCATGCTTTGCAACGGCATCATTGAAACGGTCGAAAAAAAAGAGATTGAAGACCAGCTTCTAACCAACACCTGTAAGGCATTCTATGAATTTTTCCAGTGCAGCGCATGCGGAAAGATTTACTGGAAAGGCTCTCATTACAAAAAAATGGTACAAACCTTTTTCCCATAACCCATATCAAAAATCGACCAATCGACCAATCTTTTCACACCCTTCTCCCTTTCCAAACATGTCCTCTGGTGAATTGTCGGTAAACCGCTATGACAGCTATCAGCAGCAATGACGCTTGCTGCAAGGGCATCAGCAGCACATTTTTCCACCATGATTGCCTGCTGAGAACAGAAATAAGGATCTTTATCAGAAGAAGTAAACCAATGTAGATTAAAAAGACCTTGAAAGAGTAAGCTATCCATACTGCCACCGGGCCAAGGGTTGTAAGTAGCAGATACACTGCCAGGATCAGCCAGTTTTTGCCGAAAAATGCGTTAATGTTCCTGGCAAATCCTGAAAGCCCTTCGGCATAGGAACGATACATCCGGCAGCTGATCTGGCCGTCGCTCAAAAGTGTCTGTCCCTTGTATCCCAGCTTTTTGACCATCCGCATGATCTGGATATCTTCCGCTTTTTCGTCGTTCACCAGCTTATGAAACCAGTTCTGCTTGTAAACGGCGGTATCGAACAGCATGAACTGCCCGTTGGCGGCGGTAAAATCGGGG
>JAHYJL010000069.1 GCA_019429045.1 Bacteroidales bacterium | reverse complement strand
AAACTTCAACATCACCTACGGCCTGGGTACGCTGACCGTTTTACCAGTGGTGGCAACTGTAACGGCTGACGACCAGGTCATCTACGCAGGAGACACCCTGCCTCTATTTACCGCCACTTTTGAAGGTTTTGTAAAGGGCGAGACCGATACCGTTGTGACCGGGCTGAGCTTTACGGTAGACCCTGCTTACACAGGCGCTGCCGGCATTTACCAGATCATCCCGTCGGCCGTTGCTGAAAATTATGTGTTCACACCTGTGAATGGAACGCTTTATGTGAACCCCTTCGGCCCCGGGACCAAACACATCAAGACCAGGCTCAGGTGCGTGGAAGAGCTGGATGAGCCCGATGCGAATGGCTTTTTGTATGTTGCCAATTTTGAATACGAAAACGATAATGCAACGCACGTATTCATACCCGTTGGCGAAGACAACTATTTCACCAGTCAGGGGTCGTATAACAACGTCAACCAGCCTGAGCTTTTCCTGGCAGGCGGCGGAAGTTTTACGGTACCTTTTGACGGCAGTTCACTGGTATGGACCGTAAAAAGCTTCAGGCATAACGGCAACAAGACCTCTGTGGCTTCACAGGCCAGTTCCGGCTCCTCCAGGTGCCTCAAATTGGCTCCCGCAGAAGTATTGGCTGGGACTGATACAAACGGTGACATCACGAATATTTATCCCAATCCGGTGGCCGGCCGCCTGACCATTGAGATGAATCAGGATGCGGATCTATCCGGAGGAATCACTGTGCATGATATTTATGGAAAATCTTTCCCCGTAAATATTTGGCAGACATCAGCTTTTCGTGCTGAACTCGATCTGAGCGGGCTGAGTGCAGGGATATATTTTGTGAGGATCAACCTGGGTGAGACTGTGACAGTGCATAAGATCATCAAACTTTAACGAAGCAAAGCGGTTTTCAAACTAAAATGACAGCTATAAGGGTCTTCCTGTGCATCATATTACTATTTTTTTTCGCCGCTACACCGGCGCAGCAGGCTGCTATCGACAGCCTGCGTGCCATTTTGGAGAAAAGCGGCCAGGACACGGTGCGCGTGAACACCTTGCTTGACCTGAGCAACAAGCTAATGCGGTCTTCTCCTTCCGGTTCGATCGCCTATGCGCATCAGGCAGCCGAACTGTCGGGGAACCTGAACCACCTCTCCGGCCTGGCCCTTGCACTGAAAAATATCGGCATGGGCTATTATTTCGAGGGAAACTACATCGAAACGCTCTATTACTGGCAGCAGTCGCTGGGAACTTACGAAGCGATGGGCGACCGGCAGGGCGTGGCCAATATCCTCAACAACCTGGGAGCGGTATATTTCAATGAGGGCGATGATGCTAAAGCGATCGAGTATTACCTGGAATCGCTCCGGGTATCGGAAGAGATCGGCGATACGCTCCGTATCGCTACCGCACTGGTGAATATCGGGGCCGTGTATTACAATAAAAAAGCCATGCATGAGCAAGCGCTGGAATATTATCTCAAGGCTCTTCCAATGAGCGAGGCACTGGGTGATCTTGATGCTATTGGGACCTCGGCCGTCAATATGGGGGAGATCTATCTTGAAAAAGATGAGGATACCGCGGCGCTGTATTATTTTGAGAAAGCGCTCGGGGCTCACAGGGGATCTGATAGCGGGAACGAGGCCTATGCCATGAACAATATAGGGAAGGTCTATGCAAAGCAGGGCGATTTTACAAAAGCGCTCAGGTATCAATATGATTCTTATGACCTGGCCAGGAGTCGCAACACACGGCTGGAAATGGCACAGTCGCTGCTGGGTATTGGTGAAACCTACCATATGCAAGGCGATCTGCAGGCATCAGTGCAGGTTTACCGGCAGGCCGAAACCATTGCCCGGGAGATCAATGCCCGGAACGAGCTGAAATTCGCCTATGAAGGGCTAGCCGACATTTATTCCAAAATGGCTGATTACCGCAATGCTTATAAATACCAGACTTTGTTCAGCAGTATCAAGGACACCCTTTACGACGCCGAGACGAGCAAGCGGATCCAGGCCATGTCGCTGAATTATGAGATCGATAAAAAACAGGGACAGATCGACCTGCTGGAAAAGGACAAAGCCCTGAAGGAACTGGCCCTGCAGCGCCAGAAAGCCATCCGCAACGGCATTGCCCTTACGGGGGTTTTATTCTTCCTGCTGGCGGGAGGTCTTTACAACCGGTACCGATATGTGAGAAGGAACAAGCAGATCATTGAAAATGAGAAGGACAGGTCCGACAAGCTGCTGCTGAACATCCTTCCCCATGAGACGGCGGAGGAGCTAAAAGAAAAGGGTAGCGCCACCCCGAAGCATTATGACCTGGTTTCGGTCTTATTCACCGATTTCAAAGGTTTTACCAAGATAGCCGAAAAGCTGTCGCCCACTGAACTGGTGGAGGAGCTGAACCGATGTTTTTTTGAATTCGACAAGATCATCGACAAACACGGGCTGGAGAAGATCAAGACCATTGGCGACGCATATATGTGTGCCGGTGGTATCCCGGCTAAGAACAAAGGCGAGATCGATATGTATATCGTGGAAAACGGAAAACCGAAGTCCTAAACCGACGGGTTAACCCGTCGGTTAGGAATGAATATATTCCAGGTAACCATCACCGTAAAATCCCGTATAAGTAGCTGTAAGATCCTGAACTATTATTTCTCACTTAAAACCCCGAAACGATGAAAAGATCATTCATTTTAATCATCCTGCTGCCGCTTATCGCTCTGATCGGCTGTTCAAAAGAAGAAAACGCATTGCCTGCCGCTGCGGATCCCCAGTTAAAAGCGGCGAATTGCACCCCGAATGTCATGAATTATGACAAAACATTTCCTGTGAATGAGATGTTCATACCCACACTCTGTTTTGGCGAGCCCATCATGGTAACCTTTTGGGAAGCCAACAACACGGGGCGCCTGGTGGTTGCCGCCAGCTGCCGCTTTAACGACAAGGGGACCCAAACCCATACCATTACAGGTGTGGGGTTATCCTCATCGCAACCCTACCAGGCAAGCTACACCGATGATTATCACTTTATCGGCAGCATGACCGGCCAGGGAGCGCAGGTCACCAGGCTGGTGCAGAACGCTGTTTTCACAAACCTGGTAACCGGTGTTACCTATACCCAGAGTTTTATCCTGCACCAGGTAGTTAATGCCAATGGCGAGATCACGGTGGATTACGTGGAGTTTGTGCCATGTGAATAGTTTAATAATCAGCAAACTATGATCTCAACTACCATGCCCCCATGCCCCCATGCCACCATGCCCCCATGCCCCCATGCTATTCCTCCCGCTCCAGCACCAGCGCCGTTCGGTTGGTATTGTACAGGCTCAGGTAGTTTTTCCCGTCAATATCTTTCGTAAAACAGGGAATGGCATTATCAATCCTGCCATGACCGCCAAAAGCTATATCATCCGAATTGAGGATGATGCGGTATTCGCCAGGTTGCGGCACAGGGATCACGTAATCAGGGATGGAATTTGCCGGATGGAAATTGAAGACGAAGATCAGGTTTTTCCTTTCGAAGACGATCGTCTTGTTCACCTCGTCCATGTTGAGCTGGTTAGCGAACAGAGAGGTCATCACCTGGTGTTCCTGGATCACCCGGATCATCTCCCGGTCGAAGGCCGCCAGGTAATGGTATTTAAGGTTCGGATCATCCACCAGCGACCACTGCCTCCGGGCATACTTGTAGCTCCAGTTGTTGCCTTCCCTCGGGAAATCGATCCATTCCGGATGGCCGAACTCGTTGCCCATGAAGGTCATATATGCCTGACCGCCCAGGGCGATCGTGAACAGGCGGATCATTTTGTGCAGCGCCATCCCGCGACCGATCACCAGGTCGGGGTCATCTTTCTGCATGTGAAAGTACATCTCCTTGTCCATGAGCCAGAAAGCAAGGGTCTTGTCGCCCACCAGCGCCTGGTCGTGCGATTCGGCATAGGCCACCGTTTTCACATGCGGCAGGCGGTCGTTCAGCACATGCCACACCTCGTGGATGTTCCAGTCTTCATCGCGGTATTCCTTCAGCAGCCTGATCCAGAAATCAGGGATCCCCATGCCGAGCCGGTAATCGAAGCCCAGCCCGCCCTCTTCCACCGGGAAGGTCAGCCCGGGCATACCGGTGACATCCTCCGCGATGGTGATGGCCAGCGGACTCATCCCGTGGATCAGCGTATTAGCCAGTTGCAGATAAGTGATGGCATCCCATTCCACTCCCTGCCGAAAGTATTTATCCTGCGAATCGATCGTTTCCATCCCGTGATGATAATACATCATCGATCCCACGCCGTCGAACCGGAAACCGTCGAAATGAAACTCTTTCTGCCAGTACCTGAGATTAGAAAGAAGGAAGCGCAGCACCTCTGTTTTGCCATAGTCGAACAGCTTGGAGTCCCATTGCGGGTGCTCTCCCCGCAGACCGGGATGGAAATACTGGGCGTCGGATCCGTCGAACTCGTTGAGGCCTTCCACGGTATTTTTTACCGTATGGGAATGGACCACGTCGAGGATCACGGCAATACCCATGCTATGGGCGCTCTTTATCAGGGTTTTTAGCTCTTCCGGCGTGCCGAAACGAGAGGAAGGAGCGTAAAAATTAGAGACATGATAACCGAAAGAACCGTAATAGGGATGCTCCTGGATGGCCATCATCTGGATGGTGTTGTATCCCGCTTTTTTTATTCGCGGAAGAATATTCTCCGTGAATTCGGTATAGGTTCCCAGCCCCTCCTTTTCCTGCGCCATACCGATATGGCACTCGTAGATATACAATTCGCCCAGCTCCGAAGCATTGAAACTGTCGCCCACCCATCTGAATTTCGGGGGCAGCCAGACCTGCCCCGTGAAGTTCTTGGTATCCTCGTCCTGTAACGCACGGGTGATGTAGGCCGGGATGCGGTACTGCAAACCTTTTTGCGTATCGACCAGCACCTTGATCTTGCTGCCGTGCAAAAAGGTGTCTTTATATTGTTTTTCATCCAGGAATATCTCCCAGACGCCAAATTCGTCCATTGTCAAAGGATGGGAGAACTCCTGCCATCCGTTGAAATCGCCGACAAGGTAAAGGGCATTGGCCTGGGGCGCCCATTCCCGGTATGTCCAGCCCTTTCGCTTTTTGTCGTAATTGATCCCGAAATACTTATAACCCTCGGCAAAACTCATGATGCTGCCGAAGTCCCGCTGGATCTCATTGAGTTTGCTGCGGAAGCGGTTATAGCGTTCCTGTACGTCCCTTGCGCTCGGTTCCAGCCAGGGATCGACCTCTAAAAGCCTGAGTTTGTGCTGTGACATGATGTTGTAAGTTGGAGAATAAAAGTACGAATTGTTTCCATATATTTGCACCCCAATGATCGTGCAACATTCCCATCCGGAACTCAAGGAGCTGATCGACCAGAAGGAATGGCTGAAGCTGAAGAATGTCCTGAAAGACATTCCCGCCGTGGATATAGCGGAAATGCTTGAAGACATGGAGCCGCAGGTAGCTGTGGTGATCTTCCGGCTGCTGGTCAAGCCCAAGGCTGCCGACGTATTCACCAACCTGAACACCAACAAGGGGGTTGAGTTGCTGAATATTTTTTCGACGCAGCAATTGAGCGACGTGATGGATAACCTGGAGCCCGACGAGCAGGTGGCGATCATGGAAGAACTGCCGGGGCAGCTTATCCAGCGTGTTCTGTGGTCGATGAAACCGGAAGACCAGCTGGAGGTGCGCAAGCTGCTGGGCTACCCGGAAGAGAGCATCGGGCGGTTGATGACGACCAAGTTCATCCGTATCAAACCCGACTGGACTGTCGAAAAAAGCCTGGCACACATGCGCGAATTCGCACAGGAGGCCGAAACGCTGAACGTGATCTATGTCGTAGACGAAAATGGCAAACTGATCGATGACCTCCGGCTGACACAGGTCATCCTGGCCGATCCCAGGGCGAAGATTGCCGATGTCATGGACCATACTTTCGAGGCGCTGAATGCCCTGGACGACCAGGAAGAAGCGGTGAAGATGCTGGCCAAGTATGACAGGGTGGCGCTGCCGGTGGTTGACTCCGAAGGCATCCTGGTAGGTATAGTCACCGCCGACGACGTGATCGACGTGGCGGAAGAGGAAACTACGGAAGATATGCATCTCATGGGGGGTATGCATGCTCTGGACGATTACTATTCCCAAACCCGCATTACAGAAATGGTACGCAAACGGGTGGGCTGGCTGATCATGCTCTTCATGGGGCAGATCCTGACGGTCACCGCGCTGGCCACTTACGAAAATGCTTTGGCCGCCGCCGCCGTCCTGGCCTTTTTCATCCCCATGATCATCTCCAGCGGGGGCAATTCGGGTTCCCAGGCCGCCACACTGATCATCCGCGCCATCTCTACATCCGACATCTATATCAGGGAGTGGAAGAAGGTCTTTCGCAGGGAATTGATGTCCGGCCTGATGCTGGGCAGCATCATCGGCGCGATCGGAAGCATCGTCATCATGTTCTGGCTGATGCTGCGCGGGGAAGTGTTCTCTTCGCAAGTGGTGCTGCAAGCGCTGACGGTCGGCTCAAGTCTGATCCTCGTGGTGATCTTCGGCAACCTGGTCGGCTCCATGCTCCCCTTCCTTATGTCGAAATTGGGCCTTGACCCGGCCGTCACCTCCACACCCCTGGTGGCTACCCTGGTCGATGTAACAGGTATTATTATCTATTTCACGATAGCATCGATCCTTTTGAGCGGTGTGATCCTCTGACGCAATAAATATGGAAAAATTTGCCAAAACAATATACAGGTTCAGGTGGGGTATTATTATTACCGTCTTTATCCTGACAGCACTGGCAGGCTTTCAGGTTAAAAACCTGAAAATCAACTCCGATATTATCAGCACCCTCCCCGATGATGACCCGCATGCATCCCTGCTGAAGGATGTTGGTGAAAAATTCGGCGGAAACAAGATCGGCATGGTCATCCTGGAAACCGATGACATTTTCAAGACAGAAGTGCTTGAGCATGTCAGGCAGATCACCGAAATGATCGGGCTGATGGATGGCATCTCCTCGGTCACCAGCCTGACGAACATCCTGGATATCCGGAGCGGCGAAGACGGCCTGGAGGTGGGGAAGCTGATCGACGAATATGATATTCCCGAGACTGAGGAGGCGCTGGAGGAATTGAAAAACAAGACATTATCCAGTGATTTGTACAAAGGGGTCATCGTATCGGAAGACGCGACAGCTACCATCATCATTTTCACCTTGCTGGAAGATGCCGATGTGGAATCGGTTGCACAGGCAGTGATCGAAAAAACCACGGCGCTGGAGCTGCCGGAGAATATCTATTATGCCGGTTCGCCGATGCTGGTGACGGCCATTTCCGACCTGATAGCCGCTGACCTTATCCGGTTGATACCCATTTCATTCGTGGTGATAGCGCTGGTGCTATTCCTCGGTTTCAGGTCGAAACGGGGAGTGATCCTCCCCTTGCTTACCTCAGCTGTCGCTATCATTTGGACCATGGGCCTGATGGCCATGGCCGGTTATCATATGACGATGATCTCCAACAACATCCCCATTTTATTGCTGGCCATCGGAAGCGCCTATGCCATCCATGTCCTGAACCGGATTGCACAGGTCAGGGAATCCGAACCGGAACGGGTGCTGATCATCGCGCTCACCTATATCTTGCCTCCCGTTGCGCTGGCGGCAGTCACGACTATGATCGGGTTTGTCTCTTTCATCTTTGGCGCTTACCTGACCATGATCAGGGACTTCGGCCTCTTCACCGCACTCGGGACGATGTTTTCCGCTATTCTTTCACTGGTATTCATCCCGGCTGTGGTCGCTGTTCTCCAGAAGAAAAAAACCAACCCGTCCATCAACCCTTACAAGGAGAAAAGGTCCTACCTGTCGGAATTTATCCTGGCACCATTAAGAATCCTGCTCTTCAAACATCCCTGGTACCTTTTCTCGGCCTGGATGCTGCTGATCCTGATCAGTGCCGGAGGCATTTTTTTGATCAAACGCAACGTGAACATCCAGGATTATTTCAGGCCCGGCAACCCGGCCCGCATCGCGGAGCAGATCATGGAAAAAAAATTCGGCGGGACAAAGCCTATCTTCGTTGTATTCACCGGCGACATGCAGAATCCCGAAGTGTTGAACACCATGCTCAGGACGCAGGAACATATGCAGAAAAGCCCCGATGTGCTGACTACTCAATCGGTGGCGGACCTCATCGTGCAGCTTTCAGCAGGCCTCGGGGAAGGAGAGAATATCCCCGACGATCAGGACAAGATTGAGCAGCTATGGTTCCTGATCGACGGCAATGAGATGCTTGACAGGCTTGTAACAGAAGACCTGACCGAAGGGATCATTATTTCGAAATTCATTTCCTCAGACGATAAAGTGAAAGAGGCCTTTGGAGTTTACATGGAAAAGTTTATCAGCGAAAACTCAACGGAAGAATGCAAGATCCGGATCACCGGCATGCCTTTCATCGATGTAACCATGAGCACCAGCCTTCTCCGGAGCCAGGTCGGCAGCCTGTCCATTGCCATTGTGTTTGTAATTATCATTGTGGGTCTCATCATCCGGTCACTCTTCAGGGGCCTGCTCGCCACGATACCAATGGTGGCGGCGATCATCATCCTTTTCGGTTTCATGGGTTTCGCGGGCATACCGCTCAATATCGCCACTGTTTTGGTGGCCAGCGTGGTGCTGGGGATCGGCATCGACTACTCCATCCATGTCATGTCGAATTTCAATTTCTGGATCAATTTCGGAGAAGATATCCACAAAGCCATCGAAGATACCATCATGATCAGTGGCAAAGCCATTGTGATCAATGTGATTTCTGTGACGGCCGGCTTCCTGGTCCTGCTGTTCTCGGAAATGGTTCCCCTGCAATATTTCGGGCTGCTGATCGGATTCAGTATGCTCGCATCGGGCTTGGCGGCTCTCACCCTTTTGCCTGTCATTTTAATATTAATTAACAGAAAACATACGTTTCAAAAACGGTAACTTTGTCTCTCATTTTCATGCAATGAACAAATACTTCATCAGCCCGCTCCTTCTCCTGCTCTTTTTCGTCTCAGGGATCACCATCATTCATGCCCAGGATGGCGCTGACCTGCTCAGAAAGATGGACCAGGTCATTTTCGCCCCGAAAGACAAGCAGGCGCAGGTAAAGATCATGGTATCCAGCGGATCTAAAGACGATAAGATTCGGGAAGCCATCCTGATGCAAAAAGGAGCCGATAAAAAGATTTACCGCTACACCAAGCCTGAATCGCAGGCAGGAGTAGCCACCCTGTCGCTGCCCGGCGATATCATGTGGCTGTATATGCCCGCCTTTGAAAAGCCGAAAAAGATATCGTTACTGGCTAAAAGCCAGGCGTTTACCGGAACCGACTTTGCCTATGAAGATATCCCGGTGCTACCCTATTCCGACCGGTACAACTCTAAATACCTGAAAACCGAAGGCAATACCTTCTTGCTGGAGCTTGTCCCCAATGCCGACAAGTCAAATTATTCCAAACTGGTGGTAGCCATTGACCAGAAAAACCATTACCCGGTAAGGATAGATTATTACGATAAAAGAGGCAGCAAGCAAAAAGAAGCCACTTATAAATATATAAAAACAGGCAATTACTGGAATGCCGAAGAGGTTACCATGACCGACCTGAAGAAAAATTCACAGACCATTATCATCATGTCGGATGTAAAATTTGACCAGGGGCTGCCGGATGATTTGTTCACGGTGGAAAAATTCATGAAGTGAAAAATTTTTTTTACGTACCTGATTTTCCGGTTTTTGTTTTATTTTTGTAGAGAAGCATGTATATTTTTATATATCAGTTGCTAATCTATTCATAATCAAAAACCTGCCGCTATGAAGAGACTTTTACTCCTCGTTTTCGCATCTTTTTTACTTACCCTGCAACCATTTGCCCAGACATACACTTTCAGTGACAGCTGGGACGGGGAAGGTTTCAACCTGAAAAGTCAAACCCGCAATGGGGTTTCCATTACTTATTCAGTCAGTGAATTTACACTCAGTGACATTGACATTCGCGGAGAAATGATGAAGCACATCGCGCTTCCGAATCATTTTCTACCCGGCGATGAGGGGGCGCCTGATCTCCCCGGCAGCGGGCGTTATATTGCCCTGCCCCAGGGCGCCCGGCCGGTGCTGCATATTAAGTCTGTCAGGACAGAGACCTACCGTGATGTCAATGTAGCGCCTGCACCACGCATACCTTTGGCAACAGAAGACGGGCCGCTGGATTACAATAAGGATAACAGGATTTATTCATCCAACACTTTTTACCCTGCCGCGCCCGTCAAATTATCGGAAATGACCCAGATCCGTGGCGTCGATGCCGTCATCCTGGGAATTACTCCATTCCAGTACAATCCCGTCACCCGCGAACTCATCGTTTACCGGGATATTGAAGCGGAGATTGTATTTGAGGGCGGAAATGGTCAGTTTGGCGAAGAGCGCCTGCGCAGCCGCTGGTGGGATCCTATCCTGGATGATGCATTCCTGAATGCAACCTCCCTTCCAAAGGTAGATTATTCCCAAAGAATCCTTGACAACTCCCGTTCAACCGGTTACGAATACCTGATCATATGCCCGGATGATCCGGTATTTATCAGCTGGGCTGATACTATACGTGCTTTCCGCACCATGCAAGGCATCAAGACCGGCGTGGTAACCACCGCCGAACTGGGTGGCAACACCACCACCGCGATCAAGAACTATGTCACCAATGCTTACCAGAACTGGGATATCCCCCCGGCAGCAGTCCTGCTGCTGGGTGATTACGGCAGCTCCGGGAACTCCATCATCTCCCCGATCTGGAACAGCTATTGCGTCTCAGATCACACCTATGCCGATATCAACGGAGATAATGAGGAAGAGATGTCATTCGCGCGCATGACCGCGCGGGATGCCACCGAATTGGAAACGATGATCCGGAAAGCCATCGATTACGAAAGAAACCCTCCTACCAATCCGGACTTCTACAATAAACCCATCACCGCTTTGGGTTGGCAAACAGAACGCTGGTTTCAGATCTGCTCCGAAACCATCGGCGGGTATTTCAAACATGTTCAGGGAAAGGAACCGGTGCGCATCAATGCAATATACAGCGGCAACCCCAACACCGATCCATGGTCTACAAACCCCAACACCCCTGCTGTGCTTGATGTCTTCGGTCCTTCAGGGCTGGGTTATATCCCAGCTACCCCTTCCGAACTGGGCGGCTGGACCGGCGGAACACCGGCACAGGTCAACGCGGCGCTGAACGCGGGTTCTTTCCTCCTCCAGCATCGTGACCACGGGTTTGAGTACGGATGGGGCGAACCCGATTACCAGAATGACCATATCAATGGGCTGACCAATACTGACCTGAGTTATATCCTGTCGATCAATTGTTTGACAGGCAAATACAATCACAGCCAGGAATGTTTCACGGAGAAGTTTCATCGTCATACTTACAACGGCCAGCCCGCGGGTGCACTGGGGTTGCTCGCCGCGTCGGAAACTTCCTATTCCTTTGTCAACGATGCATATGTCTGGGGAGTTTTCGATAATATGTTTCCCGATTTTCTCCCGCAATTCGGCACCACGCCTGAGTCAAGGGGTATGCTGCCCGCATTCGGTAACACAGCCGGTAAAATATTTCTGAAATACTCCAGCTGGCCTTACAACCCCAATAACAAAGAGGTCACCTATCATTTGTTCCATCACCATGGGGATGCGTTCACCTGCCTTTATTCAGAGGTGCCGCAGCATCTTATGGTTTTTCATGAAGAAACACAGCTGGCAGGGATGGAATCCTTCAGTATCCAGGCCGACGAAGATGCCCTGGTTGCCCTGTCGGTAAACGGTGAACTAATCGGTGTGGGCACCGGGACCGGTGTGATGAGCGGAATACCCATCATAACCCAGAATCCCCCTAACATCATCGATATTGTCGTAACCAAACAGAATCATTTCCGTTACCATAACAGGGTGCAAGTCGTACCGCCCAGCGGCCCGTATATTGTAACCGATGCTTACGCGGTTAACGATGCCACCGGCAACAATAACGGCCAGCTCGATTATGGTGAAACGGCCAGCCTGGATATAACCCTGAGAAACCTTGGGACCGAAGTGGCTGAAAACGTGATGATCACCGTCAGCAGCACGGATGAATTTGCCACCATCATCAATAATTCAGCCCAGGCGGGCACCATACAACCCAATCAGACTGCCGTTGTGAACGGCGCTTTCTCATTCACGGTGGCTGAAAATGTCTCCAACGGGTATAGCATACCTTTCACCATCCAGGCAACCAATGGTGACACGGTTTGGAATACTTCATTCAGTATCAAGGCTTTCGCCCCGGTACTGGAGTATGTCAGTTTCACTATTATTGATACGGAAGGCAACAACAACGGCCGGCTGGATCCGGATGAAACAGCTGAGTTGCTGGTTTCGGTAAAAAACAAAGGCGGTTCGGATGCATTTAATATCACCGGTATGATCAGTTCATCCGATCCATTCATTACGATCGAATCCAATACCGCAGTTTTCGGCAACCTACCCCAAAATGAGACAATTGAGCAAACCTTTGTTGTCTCCGCCCTTCCGATCACACCTCCCGGACATCAGGCCCAGATCTACGTCAATTTCCTCGGAGACATGGGCATCGCCTGCCAGGGTGAATTTTCGGTAAATGTCGGCCTGTTCCCGATCCTGGTGCTCGACCTGGATAATAACCACAACTCGGGTCCCCTGATGAAGGATGCCATTGACGACTGGCGCGTTTTCGCAGAATATAAAACCATCATCCCGGAAGATATCAGCCAATACCGGGCCATCTTCCTGTGCCTGGGCACCTACAACACCAATCACGTGCTGACTAACGCCCAGGCCGCGCCATTTGTAGAGTTCCTGAACAATGGGGGCAGGATGTACATGGAAGGCGCCGATACATGGTATTATGACCAGGTGTATAACGCCACCGCGTTACATCCCATGTTCAAGATACAAGGGCTCAACGACGGCAGCGGCGACCTCAGTACCCTGATGGGCGTGGCCGGCACCTTTGTGGCAAGCTTCATGTATTATTTCGGTGGCGATAATAATTATATCGACCAGATAGCACCGGTCAGCCCGGCATATACCATTTTCAACAATGCTTCCCCGGCATATGCCGCCGCGGTAGCCCACGATGCGGGAACCTATAAAACGATCGGTTCATCCTTTGAATTCGGCGGATTGCTAAACAATGTCCAGTTTACAAAGAAAGCCCTGATGCTGAAATATCTTGAATTCCTCGGATTGAACCCCATCACTGCCGCGCCTTCGCTACCCTCCGGGGATACCAAAGTCTGCGGAACGGATATGTCCTGTACATATACTACGGAAGAGGTTATCGGCGCCGATTATTATATCTGGGAATTGCAACCGTCTGAAGCCGGCACCATCGATGGCTGGGGAACCGAGGTCACCGTCAACTGGACCCCCGGATTCAAAGGTGCCGCCAACCTGACCGTTTGCGGTATGAACCAGTCCGGAATGGGCCCGGAATCACCCCAACTGTCCATTGATGTGTATGACCTGCCAACGGCCATGATGACACTTAGCAATCCTGTCATCTGCCAGGGCGATACCACTTACCTGAGCGTTGCATTGACCGGTACAGGGCCACCATGGGATGTCCTGGTGAGCTTCGGCGGCCTGCAGATGACATTTAACCCGATAAAACCCAATATAGAAAATATCCCCGTCTTCCCGATGAACGATATGGAGATCATTATTTTATCGCTCACCGATGCCACAGGTTGCGAAAACAGTGGTTTTGAGCCAATCAACATCACTGTGCTGACCACTCCGGCTGCACCGGCAGCGCCTGCCGGCCCTGAATTTGTTGATTTGTATATTTCAACCCAATCATCATTTTCCACCGACGGGAGCCCTATGGCGGAAACCTATGACTGGTCACTGGAACCTTCCTCCGCCGGCAGCATTACCATTGCTGAAGGTGGTATGAGTTGCACGGTCGACTGGGAACCTTCCTACACCGGTCAGGTGGAACTGAAGGTGCAAGGGATCAACAATTGCGGTACGGGAGCTCTCTCACAGGCCCTGGCCATATCGGTAGGCAGCTCTTTTGGCATCGCCGACAATACCACCGGCGTGGGGATCGCGCTCTATCCGAACCCCAACAGCGGCCTCTTCCGTATTGAGCTTATGACGGACCATGCGATCAAAACAACCGTCCGGATTTTCAACGCAGCGGGTGAACCGGTCTGGGGCCCCTATCAGCACGAAGTGAAAGGTAAAACAACCCTGCCGGTAAACCTGGAAAATCTCCCCGACGGGATGTATATGCTGCAGGTAGAAACCAAAAAAGGATTGGCTTACAAAAAGATTATCTTAGGTAAATAAACACCAAACACTAAACACTATGAAAAGAATATTACTCCTTATCATCTGCACCCTGTCGGTAGCAGTGGCCTTCTCCCAGGTTACAAGGGACAAAGTGGTGGTAGAAGTGGGCACAGGCACCTGGTGCCAGTATTGCCCCGGGGCCGCCATGGGAATAGACGACCTGATCGCCAATAACTGGCCGGTCGCCGCTATTAAAAATCATAACGGTGATGCGTTTGCCAACCAGTACTCCAATGCCCGGAATTCATTTTACAACATTTCGGGATATCCGACCGCTTTCTTTGACGGCGTTCTTTCCGTTGTCGGCGGGAGCTACAGCCAGAGCATGTATACCTCCTATTATCCGAAAGTCCAGCAAAGGATGGCCGTTCTATCGCCGGTAACCCTGAACGTTTGGGGAACCCATACCGGCCTGACCTATGATATTACCGTTACCGTCACAAAGGTTGGTGAGATCAACGGATCCAATATCCGCCTGCACGTCTGTCTGACCGAATCCAATATCGCATACGTATGGCAAGGACAAACACACCTGGAATATGTGAACCGTTTGATGGTCCCGAACGAAAACGGTACCACGCTCGATTTTACCAACAGCGATGTGCTGGAAATACCGCTGACTTTCAACCTGCAGTATGGCTGGGTGGTCAATAACATGGAACT
>JAHYJL010000068.1 GCA_019429045.1 Bacteroidales bacterium | reverse complement strand
GCCTTTGCCCTGAACGATATGTTCGGCTGGAAGCTGGATATCATGGAACTGGTTCACCTGTCGCGAAAGGCTGAAAATGAATTTGTGGGGGTTAATTGCGGCATCATGGACCAGTTCGCGGTGGGACACGGTAAAAAAGACCATGCCATTTTCCTGAATTGCGGCACGCTGGCATATCATCACGTACCTGTCAATTTCCCGGATTACCGCCTGGTGATTGCCAACACGAATAAAAAACGCGGCCTGACCGACTCAAAGTACAATGAAAGGGTGGCCGAATGCCGGAAAGCGTTAGCTTATCTTTCCGAAGCTTATAAAATAAGTTCATTGGGGGAGCTGGGCATAGAGCAGTTCCGGGAGGCACATCACCTGATCAAAGACCCCATCGTGCTGAAAAGGGCCCGGCATGTCGTTTCGGAGAACAAACGCGTTCTCGAAGCGGTGAAAGCCCTGATGAACAGCGATATAGATCAGCTCGGCAGGCTTATGAACGAATCCCATCAGTCCCTTCGCGACGATTACGAGGTCACCGGTTATGAACTGGACGCCCTGGTGGAAAGCATGATAAACAGGGATGGAGTCCCTGGGGCCAGAATGACCGGCGCCGGCTTTGGCGGCTGCGCCGTGGCTTTTGTGAAAGAAGAATGCCTGGCGGGCTTTTTAGAGAAAGTGAAAGAAGATTATTTCAACAAAACAAAATTGGCAGCTAAGTTTTATCTGCCGGAGATAGGGGAGGGGGTTAAGACTGTAAGACTGTAAGAGTTCTTATTATAAACTATAAACTAAAGGATTCAACTTTGAACTTTGCCCTTTGAACTTTTAACTAAAAAAAGATTGCGCTTCCGAGGCGGACTATCGTGCTGCCTTCTTCCACCGCAATCCGATAATCATCAGACATGCCCATGCTGATCTCGCAAAATGAAGGATTGTCAGGGAAATGCTTGTCTTTCAAATCATCGAAGATTTTTTTTAGTTTCCGGAACTCCTGCCGCACCTGCCCTTCATCCTCGGTGAATGTCGCCATGCCCATCACGCCACTGATAATGATATTGTGCATCGAAGGAAGATCAGGATGGGCCATCAGTTCTTCCGCCTCCTGAATGTCAAGGCCATATTTGGTCTCTTCCTTGGCTATGTGGAACTGCAACAGGCATTTGATCACCCTTTCGTTCTTTGCAGCCTCTTTGTTAATTTCCTTCAATAATTTCAAAGAATCGACCGATTCGATCATTTCGACGAATGGGGCGATATATTTCACTTTATTTGTCTGCAGATGACCGATGAAATGCCATTGAATATCAGCCGGTAGCAATGGCTGCTTGGCGATCAGTTCCTGCGCCCGGTTCTCACCGAATACCCGGTGGCCCGACCGGTACACTTCCATCAGTACATCGGGCAGAATCGTCTTGGAGACCGCGACCAACCTGACATGAGAGGGAAGCGATGTCAATATTTTATGAAGATGATGCATGATTTTCTATCTGTTTTCAATTGCAAAAGTTACGCAATTTTATTCAATTCTTTATTTATATTTTTGCGGCACTGAAAAAATATGAAAAAAATCCTGTTATCATTACTAAAGCAATACCTTTTCCTGATGGTATTTTTCCTGGTCCTCCGGACCGTGTTCCTTCTTTATCTTTTCAGGCTTTTATCACAGGAAGGTATCAGGGTAGGGGAGGCCCTTTTTTCCTTTCTGCAGGCCCTGAAACTCGATACTGCTACTGCGGCCTATATCCTGGTCATACCGGCATTTTTTCTTTTCCTGCAGGGACTTTTCAGGGCAAAATGGCTCAATATCGTCATGAAGATATACTACTTCATTGTCGTCTTCGCCTGGTCGCTATTAACAGCCATCGAGCTGGGGATTTACCCCGAATGGAAGACCAAGCTGACAACAGCCGCTTTCATCCATTTAAAACATGTCGATGAAGCCTATTATTCCATACCGGCCTGGCTGTTTTTCCTTCTGCTGGGCATATTCATCATTCTCACAACCGGATCATACCTGCTTTACCTGAAAGTCTTTTTTGTCAAAATCACCGACCGGGCCAGGTGGCTCATCAGCCCTGTCATTTTTATCCTCATCACCTTACCATCACTGTTTGTGGTATTGCGCGGCGGTTTCGATGCCATCCCCATTTCACAGAGCGCCGCTCATTACTCCCATCACATGATCCTCAACTGGGCTACGGTGAATTCTGGGTACCACCTGGCTGTCAATGTATTGGAAACCAACAGGTACAAAAAACATAGCCTGTATGGCTTCTACGATATCGAAGAGGCCCGGGAAACGGTCCGGCAGATCCTGCATGTTGAAAAAGATACGACCGTCAGCTTCCTGAAGACAGACCGTCCTAATATTGTCATTTTGCTGATGGAAAGCTGGACGGCCGACCTGATCGAATCGCTGGGCGCTGAGCCGGGCATTACGCCTGAATTTGCCAATCTGGAGAAAGACGGTATCTTATTCACAAGGTTTTATTGTTCCGGGAACCGATCCCACGAAGCTTTTGCCACGATGCTGGGTGGCCATCCTGCCCTGCCTTACACCACCTTTACCGAGAATCTGCAGAAGTTCAAAAAGATGCCCAGCATGATCCGGATACTGAACGATGAAGGATACCATTCATCGTTCTTCTACGGAGGGCAGCTCGATTACGGCAATATGCGGGCTTATGCCCTTTTCAACCAGTTTCACCACATGATCGAGGAAAAGACGATCCCGCCGCATTATCCCAGGGGTCGCCTGGGTGTTCACGATGAGTATCTTTACGAGGTTTTTCATGGGAAAGCCGGTGAATTCCAGGAACCGTTCATCAGCATGATCTTCACCCTCAGTTCCCATTCGCCCTATGACCATCCGATGGAACCGGTGATCGATTGGGCCGGTACGGAAAATCCGTTTATCAATTCTGCTTACTACTCCGACAAAGCCCTGGGTGAGTTTTTCCGGGAGGCGAGAAAGCAACCCTGGTATCCCAACACATTGTTTGTCATCATGGCCGATCACGGGCATAACTCATACCGGCACTGGCGCTACGAAAGCTATGAATACCATCATATTCCCTTGTTTTTCTATGGGGAAGTATTGAAAGATGAATGGCAGGGGATACAGGTACACCGCATTGCCGACAATACCAGTTTTACCAGGACCCTGCTCAATCAGCTCGGTCTTCCTTCCGATGATTTTCCCTGGGGCTCCGACCTGTTTAATCCCTATTCCCCTGAGTTTGCATACGTTGTACTAAACAATGGCTATATGTGGAAAACCCCGGAAGGGGAGGTGGTTTACAGCATGAAGTGGCAGCACTTCTATAAGAAGGACTTCCCCGAAGGCACTACCGAACAGCAAATAGAGGAATTCATACTGCAGGGCAAATCTTACGTCCAGGTACTTTTCCAGGATTTTCTGGATATGTAAAGAATTATTCCAACAGGTGAACAACCAGGCCGCTCCTTAATTTAGGCTCAAACCAGGTCGTCTTGGGGGGCATGATATTTCCTGTATCGGCAATATCGATCAGTTGCTTCATGGAAACGGAGTAAAGTGCAAAAGCCGCGGCCATTTCACCGCTGTCAACCCTCTTTTCCAGTTCGCCCAGCCCACGGATGCCACCCACGAAATCGATCCGCTTGTCGCGACGCAGGTCCTTGATCCCCAAAATCTCATCCAAAACAAGATTTGACAGAATGGTCACATCCAGCACGCCGATCGGGTCCTGGTCGTTGTATGTGCCAGGTTTTGCCGTGAGTGAATACCACTTCTTATCCAGGTACATGCCGAAATTATGCAGCCTGTCGGGCTTGTAGATGTCTGAACCATGCAATTTGACTTCAAAGTGCGTTTCCAGTTTTTTCAGGAAAGTCTCCTTATCCATACCGTTCAGGTCTTTCACCACACGGTTATAGTCGATGATCGTCAGTTGGTTATCGGGGAAATGCACTGCCAGGAAGTAGTTGTATTCTTCCGTCCCGTTGTGGTTCGGATTGGCCTGCTTTTTCTCGAGCCCGACCAGTGCTGCAGCAGCGGTCCGGTGGTGTCCATCGGCCACATATACGTTCGGCACGCCTGAAAACAACCTGATCAGCTCCCGGTTAATCTGCTGGTCGCGAATGACCCAAAAGTGGTGCCCGATCCCGTCAACCGATGTGAAGTCATATTCCGGTGCATGCTCCTGAACGTATGCAGCAATGATCCTGTCTATTTCAGAGTGTGCCGGATAGATGAAAAACACCGGTTCCATGTTGGCATTGGTTACCCTGACATGCTTCTTGCGGTCTTCTTCCTTATCCGGGCGGGTCAGCTCATGTTTCAGGATCACGTTGTTCAGGTAATCATCGACAGAAGCGCATGCAACCAGTCCATATTGGGTCTTGCCGTTCATGGTCTGGGCATAGATATACAAATGATCCTGTTGGTCCTGCTTCAGCCAGCCGCGCTCCCGGAACTTGCGGAAGTTTTCAGCGGCTTTGTCATATACTGATTGTGAATAAAGGTCTGTGCCCACCGGCAGGTCAATTTCCGGCTTGATAATATGAAGAAGTGAATATTCATTTCCCTGTACCTCAATTCGGGCTTCATTGGAATCAAGTACATCATACGGCCTGGATGCTAATTCTTTCACAATATCCGCTGGCGGCCGAAGTCCGCGAAACGCTCTGATTACTGCCATAAGTCTTTGCTGATATTATAGTGTTAGTAGTTTCCATCAGGACGAAACTGATGACGCGGAGGTTCACGATCATCATCATCATCAGCTTCATTACTTCCGGATGATGTTCGTTGCAATGACGAAATCAGGGCGCCGATCATCTTAGTGAGTTCCATTAAATAGTTACGGGATTCTTCTTCTTGTTTATCAGACAGATAATCAAAGCTTTTCACTATCGAGGTAAGTACCAGCGCTTCCCGGATCGCACTTTTTGCCATCTTTAGGTAATAGATAAACTGGCTTTTATTCCGTGCCGACCCTTCGGCAACGTGAAAAGCAATGCTCCGTGCGGCTTCGTTATAGCGGACACCTGCATTGTCATGAGGGGTGTCCGGAAATGAAGTCGTCGCCTTATGCACCCAGGCGATATACTCCAGGGCTTTGTGATAGATCCTTAAATCTTCAAATCTGAAAAAAGTGGGAATGCGTTCGGTAGTTGTAGTTTCCATAACAGTGGTATTAATTGGTTTACTTTTTAGTTGACTTTAAAACGGACATCGCCTTTTTCAAAGAAGCCGACGATCTGCTGTGCGGCCGCCAGGCCTGCATTCACGTTGGCCTCGGAGGTCTGAGCGCCCATTTTTTTCGGGGTGACAAAGAACCGTCCGGCATATTTCTCCTTTAATACTGCCAGGCATTCGGGGGCCACATCCGAGGCATAGCGGAAATCGTCCCTTTCGGCAAACACCCGCTGCAGCGAATCTTCGCAGACCACCTCTTTCCGTGCCGTATTGATGACCATTGCGCCTTTTGGCATTTTCGCCATCAGGTCAAAATTGATCGACTTTTTAGTCTGTTCATTAGCCGGGATATGCAGTGACACAAACTGGCAGCTGGCATAGAGCTCTTCTATGCTGTCCACCGGCTTGACACCTTCGCTGATCATGACTTCTTTACTTACATAAGGGTCGAATGCCATGACTGTCATGCCGAAACCTTTGGCGATCCTGGCGACGTTTTTGCCGACATTGCCATAGGCATGCAGACCCAGGGTTTTTCCCAGCAGTTCCGTGCCTGACGCGCCGCTAAACTGGCTGCGGATCTGGTATATCATCATACCGAAAACCAACTCTGCAACTGCGTTGGAATTCTGTCCGGGGGTGTTCATCACGACAACCCCGGCTGCCGTTGCAGCGGGGAGGTTAATATTGTCGAAACCGGCGCCGGCACGCACGACTATTTTGAGGTTCTTGCCGGCCTGGATTACTTCAGGGGTCACCAGGTCGCTTCTGACGATAAGTGCATCGGCAAGTTCGACTGCTTTATAAAGTTCAGCCGGATCGGTATATTTTTCCAGTAACATCAATTCATATCCGGCATCCTCAACGATGGTCCGAATCCCTTTCACCGCCACGGCAGCAAAAGGTTTTTCGGTGGCTACCAATACTTTTTTCATAATCTTTCAGCTTAAATTAACATTAATAAATCATCGCCCTTACGCGTTCTGTTTTTCAAATTCCTGCATACAGCCGATGATGGCATCGACGCTTTCCATCGGGAGTGCGTTGTACAGGGAGGCCCTGAATCCGCCTACTGAACGGTGACCCTTGATGCCGATCATGCCGCGGGCAGTGGCGAATTCCTGGAAGGCAGGCTCCATGTGCTTGTATTCGTCATACATCACAAAGCAAACATTCATCCTCGACCGGTCGGCCGGGTTGGGGATCGTCGGGCGGAAAAGTTTGTTGCGGTCAATCTCTGTATAAAGTGCTGAAGATTTCCTGATGTTCATCTTTTCCATCGCTTCAAGACCGCCCAAATCCTTTAACCATTTCAGTGTCTGCAAACAGGCGAAAATGGGAACTACCGGCGGGGTGTTGAACATGGAGCCCTTGTCAATATGGGTCTTGTAATTCAGCATCGTGGGGATTTTCCGGCTCACTTTGCCAATCACGTCGTTTCTGATGATGATCACCGTTACACCGGAAGGCCCGATATTCTTCTGCGCACCGGCGTAAATAAGTGCATACTTTGATATATCAACCGGACGGCTTAAAATGTCACTCGACATATCAGATACCAGAGGGATCTTCAGGTCAAAGTCTTCCAGGATCTCTGTCCCATATATCGTGTTGTTTGAAGTGAAATGGAAGTAGTCGGCATCTGCAGGAATTTCATATCCCCTGGGAATATAATTGAAGATCTTTTCCTCTGAGGATGCTACAGTGATCACCTCTCCGAAGTTCTTCGCCTCTTTGATCGCTTTGGTAGCCCATTCACCCGTATTCAGGTAAGCGGCTTTTTTTTCCAGCAAGTTATAAGGCGCCATGGCAAATTGCAGACTGGCTCCTCCACCAAGAAACAGCACCGAGTAGCCTTCGGGTATTTTCAGTAATTCCTTGAATAAAGCGACCGCTTCATCAATTATGGCTTGAAAATCCTTACTGCGATGGGAAATTTCCATGAGCGACAAGCCTATTCCATTCAGGTTCAGGACAGCCTCAGCCGTCTTCTCGATCGTAAATGCCGGCATGATGGACGGTCCGGCGTAAAAGTTGTGCTTTTTCATATCGTTATTGTTGTTTTTGGTTCTAGTTTGGTTATAAAATATATAAACACAGGCCGCAAAGATATAACTTTTGGGCGGTATTAAACAAAGCATCAGGAATTAAATAAAGCCTAATTTTGCGTGAATTGATGTGTATTGAAGTAGTATGGATATACAAACATGCATAAACGTGTTTTCCTTACTGGGCCAAAAAATTTCAATGTCTTTAGACGGCTCCGGTTTTAATGGGGACGATGACAACAGCCCGGTAGCCATGTTAGCCAGAGAGATCCGGGAAGCTCACCTGCATAATCCATGGTTCATTCCTTCGTTTACCCACAGGGCATTCTCAGTATGGGAACTGGCCCTGAGAAAGGATAATCTCAGGGCATGGCTGGGAGAATATGATAAGCAGGTTTCACGGCAAAGAAGTCCCCGGACCGTTGCATTGGTGATGGCAGGTAACATTCCGGCCGTAGGGATGCATGACCTGTTGTGCTGCATCGCGTCAGGTCACAACCTGCTTATTCGGCTTTCATCAGAAGATGACCGTTTGATACCAGCCATTCTCAGGATATTATATGAAATAGAGCCCTCCCTTGAAAACAGGGTCAAAATATGCGAGGGGCCGTTGAAAGATTTCGATGCGATCATTGCCACCGGCAGCAATAATTCTGCCAGATACTTTGAATACTATTTTAGGAAATACCCCCACATCATCAGAAAAAACAGAAATGGCGTTGCAGTTATCAATGGAAGTGAAACCGGGGAAGAACTGAAGTTACTCGCTGATGATATTTTCACTTATTTCGGGCTTGGGTGCCGAAGTGTATCCAAGGTTTATCTTCCCGAAGGTTTTAGTATGCCAAACATATGGCCCCATCTTAAGCATTTTTCTTTCGTCCAGGATCATCATAAGTACCGGAATAATTATGATTACCAGAAAACGGTCATGATCATCAACAATATTCCGCATGAAGATAATGGTTTCCTGATGGCCAGGGAAAATAATGCGCTGATCTCTCCCGTATCGGTCCTCCATTATGAGTATTATTATTCCATCGATTTTTTGAACCGTGAGCTTCAGGCTATCAGCGATCAGATCCAGTGTGTCGTATCCAATATCGCACTTGATACGACTGTCATTCCTTTTGGACAAAGTCAGTTCCCTGCCCTGTGGGATTACGCCGATGGGGAGGATACTATGGAATTCCTGTTGAATATCTGATGTTAGGATAAAAAATCACAAACCACGTTATTTTGTATGAAAATTTTAAGTAATTTTGCAGCCCTGAATTGAAAAGGAATAGAATCATGAAAAAAGACATTCATCCGAAAGATTACCGGTTTGTCGTTTTTAAAGATATGTCAAACGGATATGCATTTCTGACCAAATCGACAGTCAAATCCCGGGAGACCATCGTATTTGACGACGGGAAAGAGTACCCGCTGATCAAACTGGAAATTTCCAATACGTCTCATCCATATTTTACCGGCAAGATGAAACTCGTGGACACCGCCGGAAGGGTTGATAAATTCAAGAGCCGTTACAAACAGCACCTCCAGAATAAGGAAAAACCGACTGAATAAAAATGATAGTCCGCCATAAATCAGCCCTTCGCCAAACGCCAAGGGCTTTTTTGTTACTTTTACAGTCTAAAATTAGTCCAAAATGAATTATATTTTGTTTGACAATATCTGGAGGGACAGCCTGCTTCCCTTAACCTATCTTCGCCCGGTGGCCGATATAAGGGTTGGCATCCTGACCATCCGTGAAAAATGGGAGAAATACCTTGGGCAGCCGACCTCGTCACTCACGGAAACCTATTTGCGGAAAAAGTATCCCATCCGGCAGAAAGAGGATAATATTGTAATTAACGGGGCTGTTTGCCCCAATCCTATACTGCTGAAAGAGATCAACTCGCTCAGGACGGGCGAGGTACTTCACCATGGTGATATAATTTTTGCCATGCGGCTTCATCCGGCCGATCTGGATAAGATCGATGAGGAAAGCATGGAAGGGGGACATGTGCTTGAATCCAAAACCGACCCAATCCAAATAAGCAATACCTGGGATATTTTTGCACTGAACGGACGGGCCATAGAGGAAGATTTCCGTTTACTGACTGAAGGCCGAAAGTCGGAACCTGTAAGTAAATCGAACCAGGTTATCGGCGACAGATTCTTCATCGAGAAAGGTGCCAGGGTGGAATGCAGCGTCCTGAATTCATCCACCGGGCCGATTTACATCGGCAGGGATGCGGAAATCATGGAAGGAAGCCTTATCAGGGGGCCGTTTGCGCTGGGAGAACACGCTACCGTAAAAATGGGAGCGAAGATCTATGGCCCCACCACCATCGGACCTCACAGCAAAGTAGGAGGGGAGGTGAACAATTCTGTCTTCTTTGGTTATTCGAACAAGGCCCACGACGGTTTCATGGGTCAGTCCGTGATTGCAGAATGGTGCAATATCGGGGCCGACACCAATACATCCAATCTGAAAAACAACTACGAACAGGTCAAACTGTGGAATTACGCCGATCAGACGTTCGTGGAAACCGGACTTCAATTCTGCGGAGTGATCATGGGAGACCATTCCAAATGCGGCATCAATACGATGTTCAATACTGGTACGGTTGTTGGAATAAATGCCAATGTCTTTGGCCCCGGGTATCACCGGAATTTTATTCCCAGCTTTTTGTGGGGTGGCACCAACGGATACAAAACCTACCATATCGACAGGGCAGTGAGTGTAGCCCGGGTGGTATACCGGCGCCGGGATCTTGAATTTACGGACATCGATGAGCAAATCCTCAGGGATGTCTATGATTTGCTATAACATTTCCGGCAGTGTGTCAGGAGCTGACCGGCAAAACAAACTGACAAATTGACGCACCATTTATGGATGACCTTTTCAACATAAGAGGCTTTTCTGAAGCCCTGGATAAAGACACGGAATTTATTCCCCTGCTTTCTTCGGAGGAGGAGATGATGATGCAGGCGGAGAAACTTCCGGAAAGTATTCCTATATTACCATTAAGAAATACGGTTCTTTTTCCCGGGGTCGTCATCCCGATAACCGTTGGTCGGGATAAATCCATCCGTTTGATCAGGGAGTCCTATCGCAACGACAGGATCATTGGGGTTGTTGCCCAGAAGGATGCTAGTTTCGAAGACCCGGAGGAGAAAGACCTTTACCGTGTCGGAACCGTTGCACAACTGCTCAAGATACTGCAAATGCCTGATGGCAATACAACAGTTATCATCCAGGGCAAGAAACGATTCGAGATTGAGCAATTCATACAGGACGAGCCCTATTTCAGGGCTAAAATAAAGGACCTGGCCGATTTCGATAAAAACCTCGAACGCGATGAGCATTTCATGGCATTGATCGGATCGCTTAAAGATCTGGCCATACAGATCATCCGGCTCTCTCCAAATATTCCTTCCGAAGCGGCTTTTGCCATCAAAAACATTGAGAGTCCCTTTTTCCTGGTGAATTTCGTGTCATCCAACCTTAACATCGAATTACCCGAAAAGCAGCAGCTCCTTGAAACACCCGATCTGGTGAAACGGGCCAATGATGTGCTGACGGCCCTGGCCAAGGAATTGCATATGCTTGAGCTGACAAGCCAGATCCAGGACAAGGTCAAATCGGACCTCGACAAGCAGCAGCGTGATTACATTCTCAGCCAGCAACTGAAAACAATCCAGGAAGAGCTGGGGGGAAGTCCGCATGAACAGGAAACCAATGCTTTAAAGGAAAAAGCAGCGGCAAAGAAATGGTCAGAAAAAATCGGCCAGATTTTCGAGCGGGAGCTGAAGAAATTACAGCGTATGAACACCCAGGCGGCTGAATATTCTATCCAGATGAATTACCTGGAGACGATGATCGAGTTACCCTGGAATGAGTTCACGGTAGACCGGTTTGACCTGAAAAAGGCGCAACGGATCCTGGATGAAGATCATTATGGACTGGAGAAGATCAAGGAGCGGATCATCGAGCACCTGGCCGTACTGAAGCTGAAGAACGACATGAAGTCGCCCATCTTGTGCTTTGTCGGCCCTCCCGGCGTCGGCAAAACCTCCCTGGGCAAATCGATTGCCAGGGCTTTGGGACGCAATTATGTCCGGGTGTCCCTGGGTGGGCTGCGTGATGAAGCTGAATTGCGGGGACACCGAAAAACCTATGTTGGCGCTATGCCCGGCAGGATTATCCAGAGCCTGCGCAAAGCAGGATCGGCCAATCCTGTCTTTGTTCTCGATGAGGTTGACAAAGTCAGCGGCAATAATATCCAGGGGGATCCTCAGGCTGCATTACTGGAGGTACTCGACCCCGAGCAGAACTTTGAATTCTACGATAATTACCTGGAAGTGACCTTTGACCTTTCCAGGATCATGTTCCTGGCAACCGCCAATACACTCATGACCATACATCCGGCTTTGCGCGACAGGATGGAAGTGATCGATCTCAGCGGCTACCTGCTGGAAGAAAAAGTGGAAATTGCAAAGCGTCACCTGATCCCAAAACAGCTCAGGGAACACGGATTGACCGATAAACATGTTAAATTCAGCGCTAAAGTCCTGGAAAAGATTATCGATGATTACACCCGCGAATCAGGGGTCAGGGCCCTGGAGAAAGTGATCGCTAAAATCATCCGTAACAAGGCTAAATACGTTGCTATGGAGGAGGATTATCCCTCGAAACTTCAGCCAGACGACCTTGAAACCATCCTTGGCGCTCCAAAATACCAACGTGACAGAGATCTGAAACATGATGTTCCCGGAGTAGCGACAGGTTTGGCCTGGACAGCGGTAGGCGGGGAGATACTTTTCGTGGAAGTCAGCCTGAGCAAAGGGAAAGGGGTTCTTACCCTCACCGGGAACCTTGGGGATGTGATGAAAGAATCGGCTACCATAGCGTATGAATATCTCAAATCTCATGCACACAATCTGAACATTGACCCGGAAATATTCAGCCACTGGAATGTGCATATCCATATCCCGGAAGGAGCTACTCCAAAAGACGGCCCTTCTGCCGGTATCACTATGCTCACGGCACTGGCCTCAGCATTTACGCAAAGAAAGGTGAGACCCGATATCGCTATGACCGGTGAAATCACCCTGCGCGGCAAAGTGCTCCCGGTAGGCCGCATCAAGGAAAAAATCCTGGCGGCAAAACGCGCCAAAGTTCATCATATCATCATGTCCACCGAAAACAAGAAGGATATCGATGAGGTGAAAAAAGCATATATCGAAGGGGTTCAGTTTATTTATGTTGATAAAATGCTGGAAGTGATAAACCACTCATTAATGAAGGAAAAAGTGCACCATGCTTTAAACCTGTCTTAAGCCGATGTTTTTTATCCCTTGCATCTGATTTTCTTCATACTTTTACCGTTCCCATCTTTACAGGTAAAATGAGCTTAATAAGTGGAATCAAATACAAAGCCGGTAATTATTTCCTGAAAATGAAAATGGCAACTGTCACAAGGAACAGGAAGCTCATCAATATCGATTCGGCCGGTTCCGTTGGGATTCTATTCGAGTTAACAGATGAAAACACATACCGTCTTATACATGAATACCTCCAGAAACTGCAATCAAGGAAAGTAAAAACAAAAGCAATCGGGTATTCAGTTAGTAAGTTGTTGACCAATAAATTTCTTCCGGTTCTTTCCTTTGATCTGTTTACCGGGAAACAACTCAACTGGCTTGATATACCTCGCGGCCTATTCATCAAGGATTTTACCGATACTGAATTTGATATCTGCATTAATGTTGCTTCTGAAAATGTTTTTCCTTTAAAATTCATTGCCGCCATTTCGAAGGCCAGGTTAAGAGCCGGGTCCTATCACAATGATCAATCGGGTTTGAAAAAAGGAAATCTGACAGGTATATATGATGTACTCATCAAAACAGATGAAAATCATGACCAGGTTAAGCTTCTGGAGGATATACATGAGTATTTGTTAATTCTAAACCCCAGGGAAAATGCATGATCAATTTAAAGGAACGGGTGTGGCGATCGTTACCCCCTTTCATGAAAGCGGGAATATTGACTTCGGCGCTTTTGAAAAAATTCTGGAACATGTTATCACTGGCGGTGTTAATTATATTGTAGCGCATGGTACAACAGGTGAGTCCGTCAACCTGTCTAAAGATGAAAAAGTGGCGGTGCTTGATTTTGTCGTCGAAACGGTGAATAAACGTGTCCCTGTGGTTGCCGGGGTGGGTGGAAATAGTACACAGGAAGTGATAAATACCATCAAAGTTACTTCTTTTGACGGGCTGGATGCCATCCTGTCAGTATGCCCCTATTATAACAAACCCCAGCAAAAAGGCATATATGTCCATTATAAAGCCATTGTCGGGGCATGTCCGGTCCCGGTAATACTTTATAATGTACCAGGAAGGACCAGTGTGAATATCACGGCAGATACAACGCTCAAACTGGCCAAAGATTTTAAGAATATCATTGGCATCAAAGAAGCCTCTGGGAACCTCTTACAATGCATGGAAATTTTGAAAAACAGGCCTCAGGACTTCCTGGTTATTTCCGGTGATGACGTGCTGACGCTTCCTTTGCTTGCAATCGGAGCCGACGGGGTTATTTCTGTCGGAGCCAATGCTTTTCCAGCGCAGTTTTCCAAAATGGTCGATCTGGGGCTTAAAGGGAAGATTAATAAGGCCAGGGCTATGCATTTTGAACTGCTCGATTTTATGAATGCCCTGTTCATGGATGGTAACCCTTCAGGCATTAAGTCGGCCATGGAGGCCCTTGACCTGTGCAGAAGCAATGTGCGACTTCCCCTTGTTAAAGTCAATAAGGCCGTTCAATCGGTTATTGCTGAAAAAATAGCGTTGTTGTTGCAATCACAGTTTGAAACAATCTGAAACCATGAATAGTTTTACTTTACTCAAAATGTGTTGGATGAAATATCTTCTGTTCCTGGCTCTGTTTTTCCTTACATTCAATGTTACAAGCCAGTATACCCCCGGTAACAGCGTCCTTGATGAGCTGTATGCCGAAACAGGGGAACAATATTTCCGTTTTCAGGTGGATGACATTTCTTTAATCAACCAGCTAAGCAGGGTGATCTCCATTGATATGGCAGAAATGAATGGAACTGTTCATGCTTATGCGAACCGAAAAGAATTCTCAGCATTCCTGGATTATTCAATCCCGTACGAAATTTTACCCCACCCAGGTTATTATGAAGGCGACCTGAATATAAAGGATCATATCGACATCAGGGAGCTGCATGAATGGGACTTTTACCCGACATACGATGCTTACGTCGACATGATGTACCAGTTTGCTGCCCAATATCCTTCATTATGCCAGGTTTTTTCAATAGGTAACACAAACGGTGGAAGGACCTTGCTCGTTGCCAGGATATCAGATAATGTGGGGGTTCGTGAAAATGAACCACAATTTCTTTACACATCAAGCATGCATGGCGATGAAACCACAGGCTATGTTTTAATGCTCCGTTTGATTGATTACCTGCTGTCGAATTACGGGGTAGATCCGCGCATCACATCTCTGGTCGATAATATTGAAATATGGATCAACCCGCTGGCCAATCCTGACGGGACCTATTGGGGTGGCAACAATACCGTGAACAACGCGAAAAGATACAATGCACATGGTGTAGACCTCAACAGGAATTATCCTGATCCGGCAGCCGGGCCGCATCCTGATGGCAATGAATGGCAGATAGAAACAGTGGCCTTTATGCAAATGGCTGAGAATAACAACTTTGTTTCATCTGCCAATATTCACGGCGGGGCAGAAGTTTGCAATTACCCCTGGGATACATGGTCCCGCCTGACGGCTGATGATGCCTGGTGGAAATATGTTTGCCGCGAGTATGCCGACACGGCTCATTTTTACAGCCCGTCGGGGTATATGACCGGTTTCGATAACGGGATCACAAACGGATATGCCTG
>JAHYJL010000067.1 GCA_019429045.1 Bacteroidales bacterium | reverse complement strand
GTCCATATGCATCCAAAATTTGGTGCAAAAGAACTAAAAAATGGAATCTTTGAAAAGAGAGGCGGCGGGCTTTTAACAAATTTTAACAAAGGCTGGAATTCAGCAAAATATGAAAAATGAGCTTATTCCTTAGCTGATCCTTTAAAAGCAGCTCTGAAATCCTCCCATGTCTTGGATTTGTAGGCGTTTTCTCCAATGTAGTGCATAATAGCCTCAAATTCAGGCGCTTTCCTGTAACCCGGAACAACGGTGATCATATCCATGTTTTCATCCAGGAAAATAAAGGATGGGTAAGACATCCGGTTGTTGAGCATTAGCTGGGCAAGCTGATGGGAACTTCTGCCGCCGGAAGGATTGGCATTCACATACTTTTTCCCTTTGAATTCCACTTCGTCTTTCCGCTCCGCGTTGAACTTCACAGCGTAATAGTTTTTATTCATGTAATCCACAATCACCGGGTTGATGAAGGTGCTCTGATCCATTTTTTTGCACCATCCGCACCAGTTGGTATACATATCCACAAAGATCTTTTTGGGCTTTTTGGCGTTGAGATCGGCCAGCTCTTTCATATCGATCCATTGGATTTTAGCATATGGAGCAGGAGATGCCGGTTGTTTGGCCGGCTGGGCCAGCACTGGAGCGGCAACAGCCGTTATAAGGATAAATGAAACGATCAGTGAAATGAAGCTCTTCATGGAAAAATTTTTTACAAATTTAATTATAAACATATAACTGCGGAATTTGTTGTGTTTTTAGTGTAAAATAACCGACGGGTTAGTATTATAACCGACGGGTTAACTCGTCGGTTTAAAACTCTTTGTGTCATAACCGACGGGTAAACCCGTCGGTTCTCCTGTCCAGATCCCTTTCGACATCTTTCTTTTTGATCGTCTCCCTTTTGTCATAGCTGTGTTTTCCTTTGGCGAGGGCGATTTTCAGCTTGGCCAGTCCTTTTTCATTGATATAAAGCAAAACCGGGATGATGGTGAACCCTCTCTCCTTGGTTTTGGTCTCCAGCTTTTTCAGTTCCCGCCTGCTCAGCAGCAGTTTCCGGTCTCTTTTTGGATCATGGTTGTAATGTGTGCCCAGGCGGTATTCCGATATGTGCAGGTTTTTGACATACAATTCCCCATTGTGAAAGGCACAGAAAGCATCGACGAAGCTGGCCTTGCCTTCCCGGATCGATTTGATCTCGGTACCGCCCAGCACAATGCCCGCCTCATACTCTTCGAGCAGGAAATACTGGAAGTAGGCTTTCTTGTTTTTGATGCTGATGGTTTTGGCGAAAGGGCTCATTGCTTTGTGAAAAAGATTGCAAAGATCGGGAAATTAGTGATACGGTGGGAAGGTGATAAGGTGATAAGGTGGAAGGGTGATAAGGTGGAAGGGTGGAAAGGTGGAAGGGTGGAAGGGTGGAAGGGTGGAAAGGTTTCAAGGTTCCAGGGGTAAAAATTTTCTTCAAAAACGAGGCAAAACCCTTGACAAATGCCATGAAAATTATTATCTTGCGCACAAATAACCAATTGCTTGGCAACCAAACTAAGACAAATTATAAAAACAAAAATCATGAAAAAGGTATTATTTTCAATCATTTTACTGCTGCTATTTGGGTTTAATAGTGCAATTGGCCAATCCGGCGGCAATGTGGGCATCGGCACATCAAGCCCGGCGGCCAGTGCAGCCCTCGATATTTCAAGTACGGAAAGAGGGCTGCTGATACCCAGGATGTCACAGCAGCAGATATGGTCTCTTCAGAATCCGGCCAATGGCTTGCAGGTTTTTTGCACGACGGACAGTAAATTGTATATCTATGTCAGCATCGCTAACCAATGGAAAGAAGTGGAATATGGAGCCGGAACGCTGACGCCCGGCACTTGTGGTTATACGATCACCAAAAACCATGTCGCCGGGGATGTGGCTCCGGTGAATAAGACCACCACATACGGCACGGTCAACGGGGTGCTGGGCGAACCCGGTAAATGCTGGATCACCAGCAACCTGGGCGCCGACCAGCAGGCTGCGACGGTTGACGATGCATCCGAAGCTTCCGCCGGCTGGTACTGGCAATTTAACAGGAAACAAGGCTATAAGCACGACGGCTCAACGGTAACGCCGGCGTGGACGATCACAGGCATCAATGAGAATTCCGACTGGCAGGCGGCGAACGATCCCTGCACGATCGAACTGGGCACCGACTGGCGGATCCCGACTAACACGGAATGGTACAATGTGGATAATGCCGGGAGCTGGGTCAATTGGAACGGACCCTGGGATTCGGATTTGAAACTCCATGCGTCCGGGTACCTCTACTACGGCGACGGCTCGCTGGACTACAGGGGCTATTACGGCTGCTATTGGAGCAGTACACAGATCGATTATTCCTACGGCCGGAGCCTGGACTTCAATAGCAGCTATTGCGGCATGTACAACTCCAATAAGGCCTACGGAAGTACGCTCCGCTGTCTCCGGGACTTTTGATTTATTTGATTTATTTGACAATTTGCCCGCCGGAGGCGGGACAGCGTAGACAACACGTTCGAAAGGATATTTATCCCGGGGGATGAATCCTTTTTTTTACCACAGCAGGCACAATAGAACACATAGAAGGCACATAGACCTATTGTGTAACCTATTGTGCCCTATTGTGTCTATTGTGGTTAAAAATCAGAACTTCAAATCCACCCCCACCATGAAATGTATCCCCGCCTGCGGAAAATAACCATCATATACCCCATACGATCCTTCAGAGTAATACCGGTATACCCAGGCGTTCGATTCGTATTTTGTATTGGTGATATTGTTGATTTTCAAACTGAAACCGAGCTGTTTGAGGGTTTTGAAATGCATGTTGTACCTGAACATCAGATCGTTGACGAAATATGGATCCAGTTTTCGCTCTTCACTGGCGGTATTGTCGATGTATTGCTTGCCGACGTATTTACTGAACAGTGAAATTTCGAAATTTCTGACCGGTTCCCATGCCAGAATGCTGCCTGCAACCAGGAATGGCGAGAAGGCGATATCGGTACTTCCTACCTCGTTCACTACCTGTTCGGGCCATTCGTCCCAGTTATCGACATATTCAACAAAATCCGTGATCTTGTTGGAGCTCAATGTTGCATTGGCCTTCCATTTAAGGTTTTTTAGTATATGCCATCCGAAGGATAATTCGATCCCGGCCCGGTAACTGCGGTCGACGTTTTCCATCACCGGGTCGCCCACATCGTTGATCTTACCGGTCAGTACCAGCTGATCCCGGTAATACATATAATATATATTGGCCTGGAAAAGGTGTTTTTTTCCGCTGATCCTGTATCCCGCTTCTGCGTTGTAAAGTGTTTCGGCAGTGGGGTAGGGGCGCGCCGGGCTGGCATCCACCAGGGTGCTGCGATTGGGCTCGCGGTTGCCAACCCCGAAAGAGAGATAAGCCTGGCTGTGGTCATTCATTTCATATAGAAGGCCGAATTTGGGATTGAAAAAGTGGTACCGGTGGCCCTGTGAAATATCCCGGAGGTCATTGTCGATCCCCTCAATGCGATAATCGATAAAGCGGTATTGCAGGTCGCCGTATGCGTTGATCTTTTCCCCGATCCGGTAGTTCAGCTTGACGAAGAGGTTGGCATCCGCTTTTTCCCCGGTATTCTCATACCACCGGTAATCTTTGTCGAACTGCAGCGCTAGCCTGGCCCAGGTTACTTCGCCGTAATGTAATCCGTCGTAATAATTGATCGCCCCGCCGATATTTCCGGTGATGTTCCGGTGGTTGTCATAATTCAGCCCGAAGGTGAATCCGTAAAAATGATTATCGAGGAAACGCCTTCTGACCAGATCGGTGGATGAAACCGTATCTGTTCCGATGATGACATCATCAAGTTGGTAGCCGCTGAAATCCTGGTCCATTTTATATCCTTCGTAATAGCCCTTGCCGCGGGTATAATGCAGGGCGGAGGAAAGGCTCCAGTTTCCGGAAACCTGGTTGAGCCAGTTCAGGTGGTAATGGGTCTGGAGGTAATTATCCGTTTGATCGTCATAATACTGAAGGTTGCCATGGGCGTCATAATAAGCGCCCAGACCATTGTAGGTGCGGTTTGAATCGAGCATATAACCGGGGACTCCATCCCAGGCCTGGTAAGTTTTTTCTTTTCCGGTGATGACCAGCAGCCGGATGATATTTTTCTTGCCGAAGTAACCGCCGGAGAAAGCCCCGGAAGTCAGGTCGGCCGAGGCACGATCGATATAACCATCCGAAGCGATCCGTGAAAACCGGCCGTCGAAGGCCCATTTTCCATTGATCAGGCCGGTGCCGCCGCGCAGGGTCAGTTTACTGGTATTGAATGATCCGGCGGAAGCACTGAGTTCCGCATAAGGATCAGGCTCCGGGTCATCGGTGCGGATGTTGATACTGGCGCCAAACGCGGCCGCGCCATTGGTGGAGGTACCCACCCCGCGCTGGATCTGGATGCTTTCGGCAGAAGAGGCGAAATCGGGCAGGTCGACCCACCAGACGCCGTGGGATTCTGAGTCGTTTAACGGTATCCCGTTGATCGTCACGTTGATGCGCGTCAGGTCGGTGCCGCGGATCCGGAGGCTGCTGTAGCCGATGCCTGTGCCGGCATCGGACGTAGTAACGACGGAAGGGCTTGTTTGCAGCAGGTACGGCATATCCTGCCCCATGTTGATCTGTTCGATATCCTGCCGGGTTACAGTGGAGAAGGTTGCCGGTGTACTGGCGTCAGCGCGGGTAGCCGTGACGATCACTTCTGAGGCCATGATGGCGCCAGGGGTTAATTGGATATCGATCACCATGTCCTGTTTCAGTTTAATTTCCTTTAAATACTTTTCATACCCCATGAATGACGCCTTCAACAGGTAATCGCCGGTTTTCAGACCTGTGATCTTAAATTGTCCTTTTGCGGACGAAATCGTTGATTTATATGTGCTTTCCAGTACGATGTGTGCGCCGGCCAGGGGATCTCCGGTTTCGGCATCGGATATCTTTCCGCTGATCGTGAACTGCCCGAACAGGATAGTCGGGAGGAATCCGAAAAATGCAATGATGTATAATGCATGATGCATGATTGAAAATTTTTGCAGGGGAAACCAGGAAAAAAGGAGAATTTTCATCCCTACGCCAGCATTACCCGGATCAGGTTCAAAGGGTATGATCTCAGCCCGTTTTTTTAAGGCACCCCGGATTTTAGTGCAAAGTTAATAGTTCAAAGTTCAAAGTGGAAGAAAAAAGTGAGAAATTTTGAATTTATTTAGAACCAAGAACCAATAACCCGGAATCATATTGCATCCAGCCTCAGTAATTTCGCTCCAAACCGTTTCTCCAGCAAGTAACGGGGAATATCGAATACGCGTAACAAAGATTTGTCGATGATCGTGGAATCGGAAGTTGCCAAAATTCCTTCGGTGGCATTGCGTAAGAGGTGATCCGGAGATTCGTCGCGGATGATTTCGATCAAGGACTTTAAATTTTTTGCTGCTTCTATGATTATTTCCTCGAAATGGCTGCATAATGGCATTGGGCTGTCGATGTAAAAGATCGTTCGGGATGAATAATTCTTTTCCAGGTCTTGTAACACCATATGAAGCGCCTTTTCGAGATGTTCGGCCCAGCCGGTACAATCATGGCTTTCCGATGCATCCCTGACAATCCCATCATTAGACAGGTAAACAGGAAAACCGCGCAGGTAAGCGGCGATGGTGAACAGGACGTTGAATAGGTCGATTTGAAGGGGGAAAGGTTCCGGGTTTCTTGTTTCTTGTTTCTGGTCAGAGTTATTCAACACGAGCAGTCTTTTTTTTCTTTCTTCTGCTGTTTTATGGGTTGTTATCCCGCGGTAGAGGATGGAGCGTTCGAAATGGTTGAGGGCGTAGCGGGTGGATACGAGGTTAAGGATGGTTTTTTCGGGGTATTTTTTTTCCAGAAGAAAGATGTAATCCTGCATTGCCTGCCGGAAATTATCGGTAATTTGCATGGAATATTGATTTAATGCGGATAAAGTTACATAAGAGAACAGAGAAATTCAAATTATTTGACAGGGACTCCATCCCTTTTTATAAAAAAACCAACTTTTCACTTTGAAAACTTAACTTTGCACTTTGCACTTTGAACCTTGAACATAATGATCATCAACGGTCCGAATCTGAACCTGCTCGGACGGCGGGAACAGGAGATATATGGCTATCATACATTTGAAGCTTACCTTGAAAAATTGAGGGCTGATTTCCCGGATGTCACCATTGATTATTTTCAATCAAATATCGAAGGGGAATTGATTGATATGATACAGGATTCAGGATTTAAAAAGGATGGGATCATCATCAATCCGGGAGGCTACAGCCACACCTCCGTTGCGATTGCCGATGCAATAAAGGCAGTCCCGGTGAAAGTCATCGAAGTGCATATCAGCCAGGTATTTAACAGGGAGGAATTCCGGAAAACTCTGCTAACTGCGTCCACTGCCGACGGTTTTATCTGCGGTTTTGGGCTGGAGGGGTACCGGCTGGCTGTGATAAGTCTTCTTGGGAATTACCGGTAAAGCGCCCTGGATCGAGCTGCCGGAAGGTTTTCTTTTGCATCACATAATGCCTGAGCACGACATTCCCCCAATAAATCTGAGAAACACGGGTATGTGGGATATTTTCCCTCTTTTTTCTCAACCTGCCGATGTTGCTGAATATGTAAAAATGTGCTCTCAACACAGCGGTCATATCCCGGAAACCTCCGTCGATCAGGAATTTGATGGCAGCCACATAATCAAGGATGATCCTGGCTGAAAGGACCTTAACCAGCCTGTCTGATTCAAGGTTTTTAAACAGCATGATGATGTTGTTCCTGATGTTCAGGTAGGTTTTTTGTGAATTTTTCCTGGGCAATGTCCCTCCGCCGATATGAAAGATGGTTGATCCGGGGCAATACATGATCTTGTGGCCTGCATTTTTAGCCCGCCAGCAGAAATCGATCTCTTCCATATGGGCAAAGAAATCATCATCGAAACCCCCTAACTGATGGAAGACATTTGCCCTTACAAACATGCAGGCACCGGTGGCCCAGAAAACTTCTTTTATTTCGTCATACTGCCCCGTGTCTTTTTCAAGAGATTGAAACAATCTTCCCTGGCAGAAAGGATATCCGTATTTATCGATGAATCCCCCGGCGGCGCCTGCATATTCAAACTTATCCTTCTCATGATATGACCTGATCTTGGGCTGGCAGGCGACAATGGTATGGTCATCCTCCATCAGCCCGATCACTGGGGGGATCCAGTTTTCGCTCACCTCAATATCGGAATTCAGAAGGATGTAATAATCGGCTTTGATTTGCCGGAGCGCCATGTTGTATCCCCCGGCAAAACCCCAGTTTTTCTCCAGGCGGATGATCCTGATGTCTGGATGGTGTTTTTCCAGGTAACCGATGGAATCGTCTGTTGAAGCATTATCAGCAATGATGACCTTCGCATCATCTTTGCTATGTTCAATCACTGTGGGTAAAAATTTCTCAAGGAAATTCCTTCCATTCCAGTTGAGTATGACTACGGCAGTATTCACCAAAACAAATTAGCGATTCAAAGTAACACAAAAAAAAGGCAATTACAAAATTATTTGCCTGAAAAGGCAAAAAACTACCGGGGATTCCTGTAATAATCATCCGCCCGGCCGCCATAAATTCCGGGAGCCTGCCTGACATCGACATTATATGGATCATACCAGCGGCTGTTCAGGAACACCTGCCACCTGTAATTGGAGACCTCACCTATAGCGTCTGAATGCAGTAGGGTGAAATTATTGGTGACGAGATCATGCGTGTAAAATACAAAGCGTTTGTTGCGTTGGTTGTCGCTAAGCTCATAGTAATGCCATATTTCATAAGGATAACTGCTGGGCTCATTATAACTTTCTGAAATAACATTGGGAGGGCCATATTTGAGATAAACCCTGCCGCGATCGGTTTCGTAACCTTTTTGTATCTGCGTTTTATACGCAATATTGACTGCTTGCACCTGGAAATAATAATCCTGCCAGGCTTTTTCAGGATTTTGCAGGTCCCTTGCTAACCAAAAGTTGTAAAAGAACTGTTGCTTGGTTTTCAATTCAGCTGCCGGTGATTGTTTGTAGATAAAATTCTTTTCCAGTTCTATGGCAATGGGAACAAGGCAGCGCAGGTGTTCCTGCAGGGTATCATTGTTTGTAAAACGGCACGCAAAAGTTGCCTGGATATCGATGCCTGTCAGGTCGTTCAGGTTGAATTCGATGTTGGGATTGCTGCGCTGAAAAAACAGCTCATTAACAGATAGGATTTCGTTGTTTTTATTCCTTGCTTCAATGACAAGGGTGTAATTACCGCTGGGTAAACGGGAAATATCGTATTCATTCAGCAAGGTTACCACCGGTTTTGCGTCCATCCTTTTATATGAAGCATATTCCCTGATTGGGTTTCCTGTTTCAAATGACCTGATATTTGATGTCACCAGGAATTTTTCCCCTTGCCCCAATACTATTTCAGCGTTGTAAATTTCAGTATAGTAAGTGAATTTATGTAAAGATTCAGGGAAAAAGTTATAAACCATCGGAACCAGGTCATATCCTCCTTTTGTAAGGATATTCGCTTCAGTCACGGGTGTAATTGATTTGACCAGCTGAATGCCTGAAAAGCAGACATTATCTTTTTCGAAGCGTATTGAAACCGGTTGAATGGCAGAAAAAGGTTTTTTACCTGCTTTCAGATCAGCGATGATGATTTCCATCTCATAAACCCCTTCAGGCATAAAATATCTTTGCTGATCGATAAAGTCAAAAAAGTTCTGGGTTGTATCAGTGATTTCAGGACTGTACAGCTGATATTTGTCGAATTCTTTGATTTCATTGTTTTGCCTGAAGATGTATGTCACTTCGATCATCGCCTGGAACTGATCACTTTTATTTTTCTCAAAAACAACACTTTCACCGGCAACGGAGAGGTATGTCTCAATATAAGGGCCTTTATCCGGTACATTGAAAATGGTGTAATTAAACAAAGCTTTAAGCGTTCTTGCCTGGACAGAAGAGGGCAGGGCGCAACAAATTGCAATCAATATAGTGGCGGTAAATATACTTTTCATATGTATGAACCTATTGGTTATATCTTATCAAAGATAATCAATATTTATCCAAAATGGAATCATAATCAGTTTTTGGCTCATTTGAGTCAGTTACTGGTCAAATTAAGAAGGTTAACGGCTTAATGAAGGAAAAAGTTTGTAAATTTGCAAGGTCAGGGAGAAATGGCAGAGCGGTCGAATGCGGCGGTCTTGAAAACCGTTGTCCGCCAGCCGGCGGACCGGGGGTTCGAATCCCTCTTTCTCCGCAAATCCTCCCCAAATTATGCACTCATACCCACACCACACTCACACTTCACCTGCACACCCACACTCACACCCATTTCACACCCTCTTCGGAGAGATGGCAGAGCGGTCGAATGCGGCGGTCTCGAAAACCGTTGTCCCGATACCTTGGGACCGGGGGTTCGAATCCCCCTCTCTCCGCGAAGCGAGTGTGGGTGTGAGTGTGCAGGTGATGTGTGGGTGTGATATTTTAAGCTGAAACATTGGTACAATACAGAATATGAGTTATATTAAATTTGATAAGAAACAACTGGTCAACCTTGAGTATTCCCTGACAAGGGAACTGATCCGCTCTAACCGTGCCGGAGCCTACGCCAGCCAAACCATCATCGGTTGCCATACCCGCAAGTACCACGGATTATTGGTTGTGCCCCAACCCGCCCTGGATGATGACAACCACGTGTTGTTATCCAATTTCGATGAGACTGTTATTCAGCATAATGCGGAATTCAACCTGGGTATTCACAAGTATCCCGGCGGGGTTTATTACCCCAGGGGACATAAATACCTGCATGATTTTTCCTCAGACCCCATTCCAAACAGCATTTATCACGTCGGGGACTTAATCTTAAAGCGTGAAATGCTCTTTTCACAGTTGACTGACCGGTTCATGATCCGTTATACGCTGGTGGATGCCCACTCTCCGACAAAATTGCGGTTCAGGCCGTTCCTCGCTTTCCGGAATGTTCACCGGCTGAGCAAAGCCAATATCCACATCAACAGTAAATATGAAGAGGTGCCCAATGGAATCCGTGTTAAATTGTATTCCGGGTATTCCTATCTCTACATGCAGTTTTCCAAATCTCCCGAATATACGCATGTCCCTGATTGGAATTATAATATTGAATACCAGATGGAAATGGAAAGGGGATATGAATACCAGGAAGATTTATATGTACCTGGTTTTTTTGAGATTGATATCAAAAAAGGAGAATCGGTTGTTTTCTGTGCCGGTACCACCGAGATCGAAACGGCTGCTATCAAGCGCTCCTTCAGCAGTGAAGTGAGCAAGCGTATCCCGCGAGACAATTTTGAGAACTGCCTGATCAATGCCGCCCAGCAATTTATTGTCAAAAAAGGTAAACGGACGGATATTATTGCCGGTTTTCCATGGTTTGGGCGCTGGGGAAGAGACACCTTTATTGCTGCCCCGGGGTTGACACTGGTTCTGGGTGAGGAAAAACTCTTCCAGGCCTTGATCGATACGATGATCAGAGATATGAAAGGGCCATTGTTCCCAAATTTTGGCATCAAGAATAAGAAAGCATATAATTCGGCCGATGCCTCGCTATGGTTTATCTGGTCCTTGCAGCAATACGCCATCATGATGAAAAAGGGAGATGAGGTCTGGAAGATTTATGGCAGCAAGATCAGGAACGTTCTCGAAGGGTACAGGTCTGGTGCGCCCGGTTATATCCGTATGCTGGATAACGGGCTTATCTGGGCCGGTCAGCATGGGTTGGCGCTTACCTGGATGGATGCAGTTGTCAACGGAAAGCCGGTGACTCCGCGTTACGGTTTACCGGTTGAGATCAATGCGCTCTGGTACAATGCCGTTTGTTTTGCACTTGAACTGGCTGAACGTAACGGTGATAAAAAATTCGTCAGGGATTGGAAACCCATTGCCGATAATATACCAGAAGCTTTTCGCCAAACGTTCTGGTATGAGCAGAAGTCTTACCTGGCCGATTATGTCGACGGTGATTTCAGGGATGTATCGGTCAGGCCAAACCAGGTGATTGCCACTTCGCTTCCTTATTCACCGCTGGATGAGGAAAGCCGCAGAAAGGTGCTGGAGGTTGTTCGCAACGAATTGTTAACACCCAGAGGCTTGCGCTCACTGGCGCCTAAGAACCCGCTTTATATGGGGGTATGCCACGGCGATCAGAAAACCAGAGACGAAGCCTATCACCAGGGCAATGTCTGGCCATGGTTGCTGGGGCACTTCGTGGAAGGATATTTAAAGATTTATGGTAAATCGGGATTGCCATTTGTAAAAAGCCTGTATGCAGGTTTTGAAGGGGTCATGACAGAACATGGTATTGGGACAATCTCAGAGATATATGATGGCGACCCGCCGCATGCTGCCCGCGGAGCATTATCGCAGGCCTGGAGCGTGGCGGAGTTGCTGAGAATAAACTGGATGATTGGGGGCGTAGGGCGTAGGGCGTAGAGCTGGGAACAAGAAACAAGAAACAAGAAACAAGAAACAAGAAACAAGAAACAAGAAACAAGATACAATGAAGATATTGATGTTCGGGTGGGAATTCCCGCCACATATTGCAGGGGGCCTTGGCACTGCATGTTTCGGCCTCACCAAAGGGCTGGCCAAACATCAGGTCGACATCCGGTTTGTGGTGCCGAAAGCATATGGAGATGAAAACCAGGAGGCTGTCCGGTTGGTGAATGCCAGTGATGTGACCGTCAATATGAAGGATTCGGTGTATAAGGAATACTGGAAGCGGATCGAATATATGGAAATTGGCTCCAATATTATCCCGTATGTCAGCCCTGATGAATTCTCCAGGATATTGTCACAACAGGAGCTAACCAAAATATCGGAAGATAGCCGTGTTTTCTCCAACCAATATGAGTTTTCCGGGGCCTATGGCCGGAACCTGCTGGAAGAAGTTTCGCGCTATGCGCTGGTGGCATCTGCGCTGGCTACATCCAGGGATTTTGATCTTATTCATGCGCATGATTGGCTGACATATCCGGCAGGCATTGCAGCGAAATATGTCAGCGGTAAACCGCTGGTGATTCATGTACATGCCACCGAATTTGACCGTTCAGGGGAAAATGTGAATCAGCAGGTTTACGACATCGAGCGGAAAGGGATGGAAGAGGCCGATAAGATCATTGCCGTCAGTAACTTAACCCGAAATACGGTCATCGAAAAATATGGCATTCCGGAAGATAAGGTTGTCACCGTGCATAATGCAGTCGAACCGACTGAAAAGAAAAATATCAATGGGACCAGTCATGTGCCGGAAAAGATCGTCACTTTCCTGGGAAGGATAACCTATCAAAAGGGGCCCGATTATTTTATTGAAGCAGCCAGGCTTATCCTTGAAAAAGACAGCAATGTCCGGTTTGTTATGGCTGGTTCGGGAGATCTGCTGGAAAAGATGATCCGGCGCACAGCCCAGCTCAGGATGGGACATAAGTTTCATTTCACGGGTTTCCTGCGCGGGGCCGATGTCGACCGCATGCTAGCCATGTCGGATGTCTTTGTGATGCCTTCGGTTTCAGAACCTTTTGGGATTGTTCCGCTGGAAGCAATGCGCTCCAATGTACCGGTAGTTATATCCAAACAATCGGGAGTGTCGGAGGTGCTGCAACATGCCCTGAAAGTCGATTTCTGGGACATTCACGGCATGGCCGATGCCATCTATGGATTTCTCCATTATGCCGGTGCGCAAAAGATGTTCAACCGGTATGGTAAAGATGAGGTCGAAAGCCTGAAATGGGAATATTCAGGGCTCAAGGTGAAAGAAGTTTACCAGCAAATGCTCAGATAATAACAATTCAAAAATAGCAACGAGATGCGTGCAGTTTGCCTATATTTTCAGGTTCATCAGCCCTTGCGGCTTAGAACATACAGGTTCTTTGAAATAGGAGCTTACCATAATTACTACGATGATTACCAAAACCGGTTTATTCTGCGCCGGATAGCCGAGAAGTGTTACCTGCCGATGAATAAGCTGTTGCTTGACATCTTCAAGGAATACGGCTCGGCTTTCAAGGTAAGCTTTTCCATTTCAGGGATCGCCCTGGAACAGTTCCGGATGTATGCCCCCGAAGTGTTGAAAAGTTTCCAGAAACTGGCCAAAACCGGCAATGTGGAATTCCTGGCCGAAACATATTCGCATTCGCTTAGTTCACTGATCAGCAAAACTGAGTTTATGGCCCAGGTGAATACGCATCGTGATATGATCAGGCAGTATTTTAATCAGGAACCGGTTACTTTCAGGAACACTGAGCTGATTTATTCCGATGGTATCGGCGAGATGGTCGGCGAAATGGGGTTCAAAACCGTCCTGACTGAAGGAGCCAAACATATTCTCGGATGGAAAAGTCCCAATTTTATGTATGTGAACGCGATCAACCCCAAAATAAAAGTACTGTTGCGCAATTATCAGCTGTCGGATGATATTGCTTTCCGTTTTTCTAACCGCGGATGGCATGATTGGCCGCTGACGGCTGAAAAATATGTCGACTGGCTGAACCAGGCTGACCCTAAACAGGAGGTTCTCAATCTTTTTATGGATTACGAAACCTTCGGGGAGCACCAATGGGCAGAAACCGGTATTTTCGAATTTATGCGGTCGCTGCCTGCCAGGGTATTCTCACATTCCGATTTTTCTTTCCATACCCCAGCAGAACTTGCTGAAAAAATACAACCTGTATCGGCCATCCATGTACCTGATCCTATTTCCTGGGCTGATGAGGAAAGGGACGTGACGGCCTGGCTTGGCAATGATCTTCAGGACGATGCATATGACAATCTCTATTCCATGGAGGAAATGGTCAGAAAATCCGCAGATCCTGAGATCTTGAAAGACTGGCGTTTCATTCAGTCTTCCGATCATTTTTATTATATGTGTACCAAATGGTTTTCCGACGGCGATGTGCACCAGTATTTCAATCCCTACGGATCACCCTATGAGGCCTATATCAATTTTATGAATGTCCTGTCCGATTTCCGGCTAAGACTGGAACGTGGGACCAGACCGGGTGAAGCCCCGGCTTTCCGGGATATAGCCAGTGAAAAGAAGGCTGTCAGGGAAAAACCGGTCAGGAAGATCACCGCGAAGACGAAGATAACAAAGGCAAAGAAGGTCAAGACGACTCCCACTTCTGAACCAAAACCGAAAAAACGCCGTCGTCCATTGCCATAAATGCATATTTTTGCATTTTTATTCTAAAAACCGCTCATGGAGAAATTCGATCACCTCAATGCCGATTATGTATTTGAAGTAAGCTGGGAAGTATGTAATAAAGTCGGCGGAATCCACACTGTGCTCTCTACAAAGTCCCCGTTCATGCAGCGGGAATATGGAGATAATTTCATTTTAATAGGCCCCGATGTCTGGAAAGAAACGCACGAGCATCCGGAATTCCTGGAGGATTTGAACCTATTCAGGTTATGGAAGGAAAAAGCGTTGCTGAACGGCCTGAATTTCAGGATAGGTCGATGGAATATCCCGGGCCGTCCTGTTGCCATCCTGGTTGATTTTACAACCTTCTTCCCCAGTAAAGATGAAATTTTTGCAGAATTATGGGAGTATTATCAGCTGGACTCCCTGTCCGGGCAATGGGATTATATCGAACCCTCGTTATTTGGTTATGGAGCGGGTAAGGTGATTGAAAACTTTTACGATTTTCATTTTTCCTCCCGCGAGAAAATTATTGCCCATTTTCATGAATGGATGACCGGGGCAGGCGTATTGTATCTTGAAAAGTATGTGCCCCAGGTGGGCACGGTGTTTACGACTCATGCCACTATTTTAGGCAGGTCCATTGCAGCAAATGGGCTTCCTTTATATGACTCCATGGATAAAATCGATCCGGAATCCGCAGCCAGGTCGCACGGAATTACTGCCAAATACTCACTGGAGAGGTGCTCTGCTCAAGAGGCGGATTGCTTTGTAACGGTCTCTGATATTACTGCGAAAGAATGTGAAAAACTGCTCGGTAAGGCACCAGATATTGTTACCCCTAACGGGTTTGATGAATCCATTGTTCCCGAACCTGAGGAAATGATATCAAAGCGTCAAAAAGCAC
>JAHYJL010000066.1 GCA_019429045.1 Bacteroidales bacterium | reverse complement strand
ATTCATTGGAGATTTATGATATTTTCGGCAGGCCCGTGCTCTCCTCCCCCCGGTTGGGAGCCTGTCCCGTCAATAAGACGGGAGGAGGCCGGGAGGGGGGCTTAGACGGCCGGGAGGGAGAGATCCGCGTGGATGTTTCCGGTTTAGTTCCCGGCATCTACCTGGCGGTGGTGCGGGATAAAAACCATTGGATCGGTTCGGCGAAGTTTATGGTGGTAAGGTGAATTGGCTCACTTCGTTCGCGACATTAAGTGGACATTGATGGACATTAGCTCGCTTCGCTCGCGACATTAAGTGGACATTCTGTACCCCCCACGCCATAGGCGTGAAATATTTGCAGAAAAACAGCAAAATGAAAACCACCGGTTGATTATGTTGAAAATATTATTACCTTTGCACGCTCATTTGTGATACCAATTTAAAAGATCATCATGTATCTCACATCAGAAAAGAAAAAGGAATTCTTTGCCACACACGGCAAGTCGGAATTTGACACCGGTTCACCGGAAGGCCAGGTCGCTATGTTCACCCACCGCATCAACTACCTGACCGGTCACCTTAAAATAAACCGCAAGGACCTGGTTACCCGCCGGTCGCTCGTAGCCCTCGTAGGCAAACGGCGCAAACTGCTCGATTATCTGAAAGAAATCGATATTGAGCGCTATCGTGCGATCGTAAAGGCCCTTGGCATCAGAAAATAGACAATCATTGTCAATAAAACCCGAAAAAAGGCAATCTCAGCATTGCCTTTTTTATATTATCAATCAATAAGAAAAAGAAGAAAATGTTACCAACAGCAATTGTAAAAAAGTTCAAGTTAGAAGACGGAAGAGAAATTTCGATCGAGACCGGCCGTTTGGCCAAGCAAGCCACCGGAGCAACGGTGGTCAAAATGGATGACACAATGTTACTGGCCACGGTGATGGTTGCCCCTAAACCGGCCGAAAATATAGATTACTTCCCCCTCACGGTAGAGTACAAAGAAAAATATTCCGCCACCGGCAAATTCCCCGGCGGCTTTTTCAAGCGCGAAGCGCGCCCTTCCGAATATGAGATACTGATCTGCCGCCTGGTCGACCGCGCTTTGCGGCCATTGTTCCCGGATAATTTCCGCAACGAGGTCCAGGTGCTGATATCGCTCATCTCGGGCGACAAGAAAAACCTGCCCGATTCGCTGGCCGCTTTGGCCGCCTCCTCTGCACTGACAATCTCGGGCATCCCCTTCAACGGCCCCATCTCGGAAGTACGCGTGGCCCGGGTGGACGGGACCCTGATGATCAACCCGCCCATCGCCATGATGGAAGAGGCCGACCTCGACCTGATGGTGGCCGCCACACTCGATAATATCGTCATGGTGGAAGGGCAAATGAAAGAGATCAGCGAAGCCGACATGCTGAAAGCCATCAAATTCGCACACGAAGCCATCCGTATCCAGTGCCAGGCCCAGCTTGACCTGCTGGCCATGCTCCCGGAGAAAAAGGAACCCGTAACCGTTCCCGAAGTACCCCAGGATGCCGCACTGGAAAAATCGATCCATGACTTTACCTACGACAAATTTTTTGAGATCGCCAACCAGGGCATTGCCAACAAGCAGTTGCGCAAAGAGGCTTTTGAAGCGGTCAAAACCGGCTTCCTCGAAACCATCAACGAAGAACAGCGGGAAGAGATGCTTCCTATGATCGAAGCGTATATGGAAGAAACCGAGAAAAAAGCGGTCCGGAATTGCGTCCTGGAGAACAGAAAAAGGCTCGATGGCCGCAGCCTGGACCAGATCAGGCCTATCTGGAGCGAGGTCGATTACCTCCCCGCCGCGCACGGCTCGGCCATCTTCACCCGCGGGGAAACCCAGGCGCTGGTGTCTGTGACCCTGGGCACCAAGCTCGATAAACAGGTGCTCGACGGAGCCGTTATCGAAGGCTCCAGCGATTTCATGCTGCACTACAACTTCCCCGGCTTTTCAACCGGCGAGGTGAAACCTTTCCGCGGCACCAGCCGCCGGGAGATCGGCCACGGCAACCTGGCCCTCAGGGCTCTGAAACCCGCAATCCCTGGCGATGAGGAAAATCCTTACACCCTCCGGATTGTTTCCGATATCCTGGAATCCAACGGTTCCTCCTCGATGGCAACTGTCTGCGGCGGCACATTGGCATTGATGGACGCCGGCGTGAAGATCCACAAACCGGTCAGCGGCATTGCCATGGGGCTCATCACCGACACTGCATCGGGCAAATATGCCGTGCTTTCCGATATCCTGGGCGATGAAGACCACCTGGGCGATATGGACTTCAAGGTAACCGGCACCCGCGACGGCATCACCGCCTGCCAGATGGATATCAAGGTGGAAGGCCTTTCGTTCGAGATCCTCGAACAGGCGCTCGAGCAGGCCCGCAAGGGAAGGCTGCATATCCTCGACGAGATGCTGAAAACGATCTCGCAACCCAGGGCCGATTACAAGCCCCATGTGCCCAGGATAGAAAAGATGACGGTGGCCAAGGAATTTATCGGCGCTATCATCGGACCGGGAGGAAAGATCATCCAGGAGATCCAGAAAGAGACCGGCTCGACCATCATTATCGAGGAAGTCGGCGATTTCGGCATGATCGATATCTTCTCCAGCAACAAGGAATCGATCGAAGCGGCAAAAGAGCGCATCAAGCGCATCGTCGCCGTTCCGGAAGTCGGCGAAGTATACAACGGCAAGGTCAAGAGCATTGTCGCTTTCGGCGCCTTCATCGAGATCCTGCCCGGCAAGGAAGGGCTGCTGCACATTTCGGAGATCGATTTCAAGCGCGTGACCGATATCGAAGCTTACATGAAAGTCGGCCAGTACATCGACGTCAAACTCATTGGAGTTGACACCAGTACGGGCAAACTGAAACTTTCGAGAAAGGCTTTGCTGCCGCAGCCTCCCCAGAGAGGATAATTTTTGAAACTTAATGGCGCAGTATCCGTACAAAAATACATTAGTTTTGTAGCCCTATTAACCAGCCTATGCGTCAGTTAAAAATTACCAAACAAGTCACTAACCGCGAGACCGCCTCCCTGGACAAGTATCTGCAGGAGATCGGCAAGGTTGATCTTATCACTGCCGAAGAAGAGGTCGAACTGGCCCGGAGGATCAAGGCCGGCGACAAGGAGGCGCTGGAGAAGCTGACCAAAGCCAACCTGCGTTTTGTGGTATCCGTTTCCAAGCAATACCAGAACCAGGGGCTGAGCCTGCCCGACCTGATCAACGAGGGCAACCTGGGGCTGATCAAAGCGGCACAGCGGTTCGACGAGACCCGCGGGTTCAAGTTCATCTCCTATGCCGTATGGTGGATCCGCCAGTCGATTTTGCAAGCCCTGGCGGAGCAATCGAGGATCGTGCGGCTTCCGCTGAATAAGATCGGTTCCATCAACAAGATCAACAAAGCCTATGCAAAGCTGGAACAGCAGCACGAGCGCGAGCCCGACGTGCTCGAGATCGCCGATATGCTCGAGATCCCCGAAAATGAGGTCAAGGAATCGATGCGGAACTCCGGCCGCCATATCTCCATGGATGCGCCGCTGATACAGGACGAAGAAAATACGCTTTACGACGTTATACGCAGCGATGAGACCAACACCCCTGAAAAAGAGCTGATGGTGGAGTCGCTCCGCAAAGAGATCGACCGGGCCATTTCCACCCTAACCCCAAGGGAAGCCGACGTGGTGCGCCTGTATTTCGGCCTGAACGCCAAGCACCCGATGACCCTGGAAGAGATCGGCGAACGGTTTGACCTGACACGTGAGAGGGTGCGGCAGATCAAGGAAAAAGCCATCCGCCGGCTGAAGCACACTTCACGCTGTAAGATACTTAAAACTTACCTCGGATAAAGCATGGCCCTTATTGCACCATCATTGTTATCGGCCGATTTCGGCAACCTGCAGCGCGACATTGAGATGGTCAATGCCAGCGAAGCCGACTGGTTCCACATCGATGTGATGGACGGGGTTTTTGTGCCGAACATCTCTTTCGGCTTCCCGGTGCTGAAACATATCCGGAAGCATGCCAGAAAACCCCTCGACGTGCACCTGATGATCGTCGATCCCGACCGTTACCTGGAGCGTTTCCGGGAACACGGCGCAGAGGTGATCAGTGTCCACTACGAAGCCTGCACCCATTTGCACCGCACCGTCCAGGCCATCAAAAAGCTCGGTGCGCTGGCCGGCGTGGTGCTCAACCCCCACTCCCCTGTCTCTTTGCTGGAGGATATCATCCAGGACGCCGACCTGGTGATGCTGATGGCGGTGAACCCCGGCTTCGGCGGGCAGAGCTTCATCGAAAGCACCATCGGGAAGATCGTAGCGCTGAAAGAACTGATGGCCCGGAAAAAAACCGAGGTTTTCATCGAAGTCGACGGCGGGGTGACATTAGACAATGCGCCCCTGCTCACCGGAGCGGGAGCGCAGGTCCTCGTCGCAGGCTATGCCGTGTTCGGTTCCGCCGATCCTGCCGGAACCATCGCAGCCCTGAAAAAGCTTTAGCTAACCTTGTGGATGGAAACGTAGATCTGGCTGTTTCCAGTGATCATACCCGTAACCGGATCAACATAATTCAGGTTCATCGGTGTTGCCGCCGTATGGAATACCCAGATGGAAATAATATCACCCGCCTGAAGGTAAACAACGTCACTGACATTGGGAGCGTTATTATTTTTAAGTTTTGATATTTCTTCATTCATCATGTATTCCAACATGTACTCCGGTGGATTTCCTACCAACACCAACATTGCATGTTCATACATATACATATATCCAATCTGCAGGTTGTTCCCCTGGGCGTAGGGAACAGTCAGACCGGGCGACGGGCCGGCATAGATCGCAATGGATACATATGAGTCTGGGTTAACCTGCACCAGCATCCATTGGCCCAGGTCATCTTCGTAATACTCATCCACATTGAACTCACAACGGGCATTTACCTGGTAATACCCTGCCTCGGCTGCCGTGAAGTAAGCCTGTTCCGGGGGCGCGACTGAATTAATGGAGGGAGCCACGGTAAATTCACTGTGCTCGTCATACCCAAAAGGCGGCTGCAGATCAATGGTGAAATTCACCGGGGTCCATTGTCCTGACGGAATTAGCTGGTACAATCCGGTGGCATCCTCCTGGAATGCCCTCACGCGGCTCTGGTTGGGAAAGTCAACAATGCCCGTCTGGTTGAACCTTGTCATGGTAACACCATCACTTTGAGCCGTACCGGTAAGCGCACCGGATCTGGTTATTTTAAATGATGCATCCGGGTTATATATTCCCTGGCTGAACTGCTGATTAATACCTGTTTGCTGCCAGTTGGTGATAAGATAGCCATGGGAAGCATCGAAATTGCCAGTGATATCATCCAGAAGCAACTGATGGCTATAAACACCAGCACCCGGCGGCATATTGTTATTAACATATAAAAAGCCATAATCAGCGGGTGTTATAGGGGGCACATATCCCGGAAATGATACGGCTACCGGGCCTGGAAAAATATTATACAAAATTGGGAGGCTTCCTATGCCAGCTACCATACCCCAATCCCCATCTTGCTGTAAATCCAGCATTTTCCATATAGCCCCATCATAACCAAAAAATCCCCCTGCTGATGGATTATAGTGTATGGTACCTGGTAGTGGCACAGGAGCTGAACTCTGACCCAAAACCATTGCCCCTCCCAGGTGCAGGATCTCGTTGGGCGGCGTGGCTCCCATACCAATGCCAATCCCAAGATTCCCGCCATTGAGATAAGAATTCCCCAGCGCCCGCAAAGTTGCGTTCCGACTGCCCAGAGAATACAAATTTAAAACACCGTTGGAACCGCCGGCATCGTTAATATCTGCCAGCATCACGGAAGGGGAAAGATTTGGATCTCCATTCCAGAACTCCACCTGGGGTGAAAAAGCCGTTGGGAATAATCCATGGGTGACCAGTTTATAAGGCCCCGGAACAGGCACGCCAATCCCCAGGTTTCCCTGGTCGGAAAATACCATCACCCTGTCAGTGATCGTACCGGAATTATTGGAAACATTCAGTACATCATAACTGATGCCATTTCCCTGGACATCCAGTTTTGCAGCGGGAGTGGCTGTGCCAATCCCGACGTTCTGTGCTGCCAGCCATGGGATGGATAGCAACATCACTCCTATTAAAGTAATTTTCTTAAACATAACTTGGCTGGTTAGATGAGTATTAAGTGCGTAAATGTACAAAAATCAAAACGATATGTCAAGGAAATCTATATAAATTTATAAACTGCCACCTAAAAGTTTATGCTATATTTGTCCGATTAAATAAGTCATAGTTATGTATGATGCGATTTATCAACTGAAACCGGAGCGCCTGTGGTTTTATTTCGGAGAAATTCTGAAGATTCCCCGTCCTTCAAAAAAGGAAGACAGGATCATTGCCTGGCTGAAAGATTTTGGAAAGAAATATCAGTTAGAAACGTTGAGCGATGAGGTCGGCAACCTGGTCATCCGGAAACCGGGAACGCCAGGCTATGAAAATGCACCCTGGGTTTGCCTGCAGGGGCATGTCGATATGGTCTGCGAGAAAGATTCGGATATTGCCCACGATTTTGATCATGACCCGATCGAGGCATATATCGATGATGGATGGATCAAGGCAAAAGGCACCACCCTTGGTGCCGACAACGGCATTGCCGTTGCCGCCATGCTGGCGCTGCTGGAGGCAAAGGATATAGCACACGGCCCGATAGAATGTTTATTCACCATTGATGAAGAGACCGGCCTGACGGGCGCTTTCGGGCTTGACCCTGGATTGTTGAAAAGCAGGATCCTGCTGAACCTCGATTCGGAAGACGACGGGGAATTCTTCATCGGCTGCGCCGGCGGCAGGGATACCGTGATCGAGTTGCCTATCGAAAAAGAAACGGTACCGAAAGGATATGTCTCACTGCGGATGCAGGTATCAGGATTGCTGGGCGGACATTCCGGGGATGATATCCACAAGGGAAGGGGCAATGCCAACAAGATACTGAACCGTTACCTGTGGGAGACCGCCGGCAAATTCGGGATCCGGGTTGCCTCGTTTGAAGGTGGGAACCTTCGGAACGCCATTTCGAGGGAAGCTGCCGGCATCTTTCTTGTGCCGGATGATAAATTATCACATCTTGAAGAATTCACTACAGAATTCACTAAAAGCCTGAAATATGAGTTCAGGGTAACCGAGACCGGGCTAAAAATCGAACTGGAAAAATGCCAGGCCCCCGATTTCATTCTGAACAAAGCAACGCAGGACAAACTGCTGAATTCTGTCTATGCCTGCCCGCACGGCGTTATCGCCTGGTCGCAGGATATACCCAATTTCGTCGAAACCTCCACCAACCTGGCCTCCGTGAAGATGATTGACGGCTTTTTCCGCATCGCTACCAGCCAGCGCAGCTCTGTAGAATCGGCCAAAGACGATGTGTGCAATATGGTGGCTGCCGCTTTCTCCCTTACCGGCGCCAGGATTACACAGTCAGACGGCTATCCCGGCTGGGTCCCCAATCCGCACTCTAAAGTTATGGAGCTTTCTGTCAGCACATGGGAATCCCTTTTCGGGCAAAAACCGGTTGTAAGGGCCATTCACGCCGGGCTTGAATGCGGCCTCATCGGCGACAAATATCCCGGCATGGACATGATCAGCTACGGGCCGACCATCCGCAACCCGCACTCCCCTAGTGAAAAGCTGGAGATTGCAACGGTTGAGAAATTCTGGGCGTTTACACTGGATATACTGAAAAAGATAGCCTCCTCCTAAAAACCGATGCCAAAGCCAATCCGGATAATCGGATTACTGTATGGCGAATAAAAACTTTCATTGACATTGAAGAGTACCATCAGAACGACATAGCTACGTTGTCCAAGCCATTGGCGGTAGCCCCCTCCCACCATCAAATCATGAACCCAGGCATGGTAGTCCGGGAAACTTATATATAATGGCGCATATTCAAGATGCGCGAACAGGTCCCTCCAGACGAAATAGCGCGTGAAAACACTTCCCCCGTATGCACTCAGGGAATATGGAGGTGTGAATCTTTTATCCCTGTAATATAAGTAGTTAATTCCCAGACCCGCATGAAACTTTTCTGTAATCCGGTAAGTTACCTGCGGAGACACGTTGACCATGGTTATAGTACCGAATTGCGCTCCGAGGTAACCGCCAAAATCCATCCGGTCTAGCAGGCGGGTACGGCCTTTTACAGGTTTGCCTGCCCTTTCTTCCTGGGCTGATGAAGAACTTACCGACAAGACTACCAGGATAGCCAACACAAAACAAAACACAAATTTATGGTTCATGGAACGCTGCTGATTTATTATAAATCGTAAAAATACCAATTATATTATGATTATCTCAAAATTCACTTCCATTGCAATAAAACAAGCGCCAGGGCGTAATTACAGGTAGAAACATTAATTTTGCCGGCAAAATGCCCCTGATGAGAAGGAAGAAGCACTGGTTGCATCGCTTGAATTATCTGCTGTTACTGGCATTTGTTTGCTTTGCTCTGCTTTTCTCATGTCAGAAAGACCCGGTGGATCCGGGGCCCGGTTTCAGGCTTACTTTCTCCCAGGATACGGTGTTTTTCGACACGGTCTTCACCAGCCTTGGTTCCACTACCCAATCCTTCACAGTTCATAACACCTCCAATCAAAGGATAAACATCAATTCAATCCGTCTCGCAGGAGGCCAGGCTTCCTTTTACAGGATAAACGTGGATGGAATCCCCGGATTTGAAGTCAGGGATATGGAGATCGCCGCCAAAGACAGTTTGTATATCTTTTTACGGGTGACCATCGATCCGGATGACCAGAATTCTCCATTTATTGTTAAGGATTCCATCGTTTTCGATATCGGCGGGAAGTTCCAGGACGTCAAACTGGTTTCCTGGGGACAGAATGCGAATTACATTTTAGCTGACACATATATTCCGGGTTTTCCGAAATTTAAGATCGTCGCCAATGAATTTGAAACGGTCACCTGGACTGCCGAGAAGCCTTATGTTATTTACGGATACGCTGTGGTGGACTCAAATGGCCTTTTACAAATCGAAAGGGGCACGAATATTCATTTCCATAACAATTCGGGATTATGGATATACAAAGGAGGGACGCTGAAAGTCAGGGGCGCTGTTGATGCACCGGTGACCTTCCAGGGCGACCGGCTGGAGCAATTTTACGCTGATCTGCCGGGGCAATGGGACCGGATCTGGATCAATGAGGGCAGTATCGATAACGAGATCGATCATGCCGTTATCCGCAACGGGTTTATCGGGCTGCAACTGGAAACCCTGCAGCAGCAGATGGGAAACCAGCTCATCCTTTCCAATACACGGATTGAGAATATGACCGGCTTCGGCATCCTGACCCGGTTTTACAATCTGACCGCTTACAACAATGTGGTGGTGAATTGCGGCCAATACCTGGCGGCCTTTACCTGGGGCGGGTATTATGATATCCGGCACTGCACCTTTGCCAATTACTGGTCATACTCCGTCAGGGTCACCCCATCCATCGTCCTGAACAATTATTTTGTTGATGAGGATGAGAATGTTTACGCATTTGAGTTCCAGGGGTATTTCGGGAACAGCATCTTTTACGGAAGAAATGTAGAGGAGTTGCTGCTGTTGGGAGAACTTACTGCGCCATTCAATTACAAATTCGATCATTGCTTATTACAGACCACGCTAAACGTTTCTGATCCTGACCTGTATCCGGGACTGATCCTCAACACGAACCCCATGTTCCTCGATTACCTGGCCGGGGATTTCAGCCTGGATACCCTGTCCCCTCTCATCGACAAAGGAAACCCTGATGTAATCCTGCAATCCTTTTACGACCTGCGGCGGGATATTCTGGAAAACCCAAGGCCTGAGCAGGCCCCCGACCTGGGCGCTTATGAATTCATGAATCCCGAATATCTTATTAAATTTGCCAATTATCCCAGTAAGCATGAAATATCGATACCCACCCGCAGGAACCATACTGACCTTATTCGCCGGCCTGCTGCTGGCAGGTTGCCACAACCCAACTGAGCTGTCAGAGAAAAAACAAAACGTCCCCCATTCTGTCATGTTCAAACAGCAACCTTTCGGAACGATAGCGGATCAGGAAATAATCCTGTATACACTTGAAAATAAAAATGGCATGATTGTCAGGCTCACCAATTTCGGCGGAATTGTCACATCGATCCATTTGCCGGATAGGGATGGAAAGCCCAGGGATGTCGTCCTCGGGTTTGACAGCTTGCATAGTTATATTGACGAACATCCCTACTTTGGATGTATTGTCGGCCGCTACGCCAACCGGATCGCGCATGGACAATTTACCCTTGACGGCGTCAGTTACCAGCTTGCTAAAAACAATGGTGAGAACCATTTGCATGGCGGACCGGAGGGATTTGACAAAAAGGTTTGGCAAGCAGAAAGTTTCCAGCATGGGGATGATGCAGGCGTTATCCTTGAATATTTAAGCCCGGATGGTGAAGAAGGCTATCCCGGAAATCTGAAGGTAAGGGTGGTATACAGCCTTACCGGGGAAAATGAGCTGAAAATAGATTATACCGCCGAATGTGACGCTCCCACTCCTGTCAATCTGACCCATCACAGTTATTTCAACCTGAACGGACAGGGGGAAGGAGATATCCTGGGTCACGAACTAATGATTAACGCCGATCGATATACTCCTGTCGATGAAGGACTTATACCTACCGGGGTATTGCAGGATCTTACCGGCACACCGATGGACTTTCGTTCACCTAAAACCATTGGGCAGGACTTTGATCAGGTGCCTGGAGGTTATGATCATAATTTCGTATTGAATAAAAAGGGAGGATTATCACTGGCAGCCAGGCTCAAATCAACAGTTACCGGAATCGTAATGGATGTATTGACAACCCAGCCGGGTTTGCAATTCTATTCGGGAAACTTTCTCGATGGCAGCCTGGCGGGTAAAGAAGGCAAAGTTTATCAAAAGAACTATGGTCTTTGTCTTGAAACCCAGCATTTCCCCGATTCACCCAACCAGCCATCCTTCCCGGATGTTATCCTCAGGCCGGGTGAAAAGTTTCATCACCAGACAATCTACAAATTCAATATTGAAGCATACTAAAAGAGACAATTCATGAATAAGCGGTTGATAATTTGTGCTGCATTAACAATTTCATTCCTCACCGGAATGTCCCAGAAAGCTTTCTACAAACATATGGAAGGAAAGGTTGGCAATAATATCAGTATCGTCCTGGATATGGTTGTAACCGGTGAAAAGGTTGGCGGTTATTACTATTATTTTTTTGACGATCAATCAGGAGATGCGTCATGGATCCACTATGGCAAATCGATGCCTGTTTATGGAACGTATAAGAAAGACAGCATTATCGAATTCCGTGAATTCAATCCGGCTGTGACAGGCGCCATATTCAAAGGCATTCTTAAAGATGGTATGATCTCCGGCTTATGGACCAGTTCCGACGGGAGAAAACAATTACCTTTTGAGGCTTCAGAAAGCTACCCGTCAGGCACGATGGCCTTTCGGGTCATGCATCATGCCAGCCAGTCGCCTTTGTTCAAAAAGCCCGGATCACCCACTGCTTCATTGGAAATGAGTCTGTTATTGCCGGGAGGTGATATAGTGGATGCCGTTTCTGATTCGGTCGAAGCATTTATTTACCGCGAATTTTTCAGTGATGCCATTCCCGGCCAGTACCCTGAAAATTTGTTAAATACAGTTAAGGAGCTTTTCATCAAAAATTACAAGTCTGCCAATGAGGATATTTACCAGGAAGGGGCCGCCTCTTTCAACTGGGAAAAGATCAAGGAGGTCAGAATTCTTCATAATGAGCATGACGTTCTTTCATTGGAAAATTATGATTACGGGTTTACCGGGGGCGCTCACGGGCTTTCCTTTTCCAAGTTCCAGGTTATCGATTTGAAAGACGGTCACAGGATCAGCCTGGATGAAATATTTAGGGATGGTTATCGTAACGACCTGCGGGATATCATTAACCAAGAAGCCCGTGACAAGTACAACCTGAAAAGAGATCAAAGCCTGGTGGATGCAGGATTTTACAATGAATTTATCGATCCTTCCGATAATTTCTACCTGACCAAAGACGGGATCGGGTTTTATTACAACCAATATGAAGTTGCACCTTTTGCCATTGGTTCCATAGATATTTTTATCAGCTACAATAAAATAAAGCGGATCTTAAGCAAAGAAAGCCCTGTCATCCGATTGATCAATGTTCCATAGGCCAAATGAATATTTGAATTTCAAATTCGAAACGGTTTTCTTTTTATTTTTAATGCCTTAATCAGATGTCACTTTGGATACTCTTTCCATTATTCTGAAGGTGCTTAATATCATTGGCTCCCTGGGCCTGTTCCTCTTCGGGATGACCCTGATGAGTGAGGCATTGCAGAAGATTGCCGGCGAGAAGCTCCGCACCACCCTGTCGGTCATGACATCCAGGCGCCTCAAGGGTGTTTTTGCCGGTTTCTTATTCACCGGGATTTTACAATCGTCCTCAGTGGTTACGGTCCTGATCATCAGCTTTGTCAATGCCGGTATGATCACGCTGGGTGAGTCCGTCGGACTCATTATAGGCGCCAACATCGGCACAACTGTAAAAATCTGGTTATTCAGCTTGCTGGGGTTCGGGGGCGATTTCAGCATCAACATGATCCTCCTCCCCCTGATTGCCGTTTCCATCCCCCTGTTTCTTTCCTCAGGCTCAAAAATCAGATCCGCCGGCGAATTCATCATTGGTTTCGCCCTGCTGTTCATCGGCCTTCAATTTATCCGCGACCAGGTGCCGGCAGTCGACCCCGATTCCTTCTTCCTTCAGAAAATACTGGCTATCAGTACTAATTCCGAATTCGTTTCCCTGCTTATTTTCGTCGGATTGGGAATGCTGCTGACTGTGATCTTTCAATCCTCCTCCGTAACCATTACCCTGACCATCGTGCTGGCAATCGAGCAATGGATACCTTTTGAAATGGCTGCTGCCATGGTACTGGGAGAAAATATCGGAACGACCACCACGGCCCTTTTCGCCTCCATTGTGGCTAACAACTCCGCTAAAAGGGCAGCGCTTATCCATCTGTTATTCAACATTATAGGCGTAATATGGGCTATAGCGTTGTTCCACCCGATACTCGCCGGCATCCATTCACTGTTATCGGTTAAGCCTTCCGCTCCACTAAGCCCGGAACTTATCCCCTTCGGCCTGGCTATTCTCCACAGCGGTTTCAATATAGCCAACGCGATATTACTAACCGGTTTGTCCGGTCTGTTGGTGAAACTTTCTTTCATTATAATCCCTTCAAAAGGTAAAAAGAAAGAACGGACACATCTCAGATTTATCAATTCTCATATCTCATCGTTTTCTGAAATATCGATCATCCAGGCAAAAAAAGAGGTTTCCACAATGGCTAAAAATGTCCAGGAAATGTTCGGCATCATCCCGTTGCTGCTCATTGAAAAAGACCAGATGGTTTATAATAAGCTATTGAAGAGGGTACAAAAGCTGGAAAACCGTATTGACAGAATGGAGGAAGAGACGGCTACATACCTTTCGAGGATCGCTGAAGGAAAGCTTAGCAAAAGGGGTACCGAAGAGCTGCAAGCGCTGCTCCGGTGCATAGATGAAATTGAAGGCATTGGCGATGCATGCTATAAGATGTCCATTGTTATCCGGAACAAGAACGAGTTGAAACTCTATTTCATCCAGGACTTACGTGACCGCCTCCAGGAACTTTTTTCACTTGTCGATCATTCGCTTGAAATCATGGATCGTCATATTTCCGGGGAATTGCATATGATCCATATGCCTGATGCTGTCAAAGCGGAAAAGAAAATTAATGATTACAGGGACATGCTGAAGGAGGAACACCTGGCCAGCCTGAAAGAGGAAAAATATTCCCATCAGACAGGTATTGTTTACAATGAACTGATCACGCAATGCGAAAAAATTGGCGATTTTGCCCTGAATGTATCGGAGTCCTTGGCAACGGTCAGATAATTTCTAAGTTAAACCAATTTTCCGGATAAAATTAATATTAAGTTAACATTGCACACTGCGTTATTTTATCCGAATGATTAAATTTGCCACCTAAGCAGAATCCATTGATGGAATCATTGTATTTGGGACTGGTCATCATTCTGGCATTCCTTGCCATATCCGACCTTGTTGTCGGGGTTTCAAACGATGCTGTCAATTTCCTGAATTCTGCCGTTGGTTCCAAAGTCGCCCCTTTTAAATTCGTACTGTTGATTGCCAGTCTTGGTGTATTGGTAGGCGCCACATTTTCAAGCGGTTTGATGGAAATTGCGCGGAAAGGTATTTTCAACCCGGAGCAGTTTTATTTCAATGAGGTCATCATCATATTCGTCGCCGTGATGGTGACGGATGTCATCCTGCTTGATTTGTACAACACCTTCGGACTGCCCACTTCTACTACGGTATCTCTCATTTTCGAACTGCTCGGCGCATCAGTTGCCATTTCACTTTTCAAAATTGCGGAAAGCGAAGTTTTCAACCTTGCCGACCTGGGCAATTACATCAATTCAGCCAAGGCGCTGGCCATCATTTCGGGGATACTCATATCCATTTTTATCGCTTTTTTTGTCGGCAGCATTATACAATACCTGTCCAGGCTATTGTTTACCTTCAATTTTAAAAAGACGATCCGTTTTTTCGGGGCTGTGTGGGGCGGACTGGCGATTACTGCCATCGTTTACTTCATCCTGATCAAGGGAGCCAAGGGAGCTTCCTTCATTACGCCGGAAGATCTCGCCTGGCTGAAAGTCAATACATGGAAAATATTACTTACCCTGTTCATTGGATTAACGATCATTTTCCAGCTGCTGAACTGGCTGTTTAATTTCAATGCACTGAAGATCATTGTCCTGGTAGGCACTTTTGCCCTGGCGATGTCGTTTGCCGGGAATGACCTGGTGAACTTCATCGGGGTACCGATGGCCGGCCTGGCCTCCTACCAGGAATATGCCAAAACGGGTAATGAACTGATATTAATGTCAGCATTATCCGAGCCGGTCCGCGTCAATACCTTTCTTCTCCTTTTGGCCGGCTTCATTATGGTGGTTGCACTGTGGACATCCCGGAAATCAAGATCTGTCACTGCAACCGAAGTTAATCTCGGCCGGCAGTATGAAGGTTCTGAAAGATTTAGTTCCACCGGGTTTTCCAGAGCCGTGGTACGCATGTCAGTGGTACTGAGCCAAAATATTAACCGTGCTACCCCGGAACGGGTAAAAAAATTCGTGGAAAAACGATTTGAAAATCCACGCGCTTTCCTGGAAGGTGTTAATCCAAAAGATGCACCGGCTTTTGACATGATCCGCGCTTCGGTGAACCTGGTCGTTGCCAGTACCCTAATTGCACTGGGAA
>JAHYJL010000065.1 GCA_019429045.1 Bacteroidales bacterium | reverse complement strand
CTTTATATTCAATTGACACTGTGCAATATGCCACAGCGTACGAATGGTTACTTGAACCGGAAGAAGCCGGGACGCTACTTTCCCTTGACACCCTCGCCGAGGTCACCTGGAACCCGCAGTTCGAAGGCCAGGCAGTGGTTCGTGCAAGAAGCCTGAACGACTGCGGTCATTCTGGTTGGTCGGAGCCCGGGCTCACCATGGTTTATCCTTGTATGGGAGTGAATGAGCATGAAGGCATGGGGGCATGGGGGCATGGGGGCGTGTTAGTTTATCCGAACCCTACCAGGGGAATGTTGAATGTTGAGTGTTTAATGTTGAATGAAGGTGCCAGTTATTCATTGGAGATATATGATATTTTTGGAAGACAAGCCCCCGGCCTTATAGTCTCCCTTCCCCCGGGTGGGGGAAGGGCCGGGGATGGGGGCTGGACAGTGGATGTTTCCGGCTTGGTTCCCGGCATTTACCTGGCGGTGGTGCGGGACCAGGCTAATTGGATAGGATCAGGGAAGTTCGTAGTGGTGCGGTGAATGGGCTCGTTGCGTTCACTCGTATTTTACTGCTTCGACAGGGTTGCGGGTGGCGGCGCGGTAAGCCTGGTAAATAACAGTCAGCAGGGCCACGGCGAGGGCCGCCAGGCCGGAAAGAATGAATACCCAGGCGTATCCGAGGATCTCGATACGGTACGCAAACGACTGCAGCCAGTTGTCGACTAAAAGATAGGCCACCGGCCAGGCAATGACGGCAGACAGGACTACCCATCTGCTGAACTCCCGCGACAAACGGTATAGCAATCCCGGAACGCCGGCGCCCAGGATCTTTCTGATCCCTATCTCTTTCACCCGCTGCTCAATGCTGAACAAAGCGAGCCCAAATAGGCCCAGGCAGGCGATCAGCATCGCCAGGATGGTGAAGGTGATAAACAGTTGCGCCATTTTCTGCTCCGGTCGGTACAGCTCGTCATAGGCCTCCCCGAGAAAGTAATGATCAAACGGGATGGCCTGTTCCAGCTCCTCCCATTTCTCTCTCAGCAGCCGGACACTTTCGCCGGTATTGCCGGGATAAAGCCTGACAGCCAGGAAATTGGGTTGTCCGCTGTGGAGAATGATCATCGCCGGTTCGATGAGGTCGTGCAGCGATTTGAAATGAAAATCCTCTACCACACCGATAACATGATAAGCACGCCGTTCGTCGTCAGACACATCTTCTCCTTCCCCAAAATGGTAAATCTTTTTCCCCACCGGGTTGGTCCAGCCAAGCTTGTTAACCAATGCCCGGTTGATGATCGTGGCCATCGAATCGGTACCGTATTCCGGCGAAAACCCTCTGCCCTCTCTGATTTCCATTCCCATCACACCGGTGAACCGGTAATCGGCCCGCAGGGTGTAAATGATCCAGGGGGATTTGCTGTCAATGCCTTCCGGCACGTAACCGATCCCATCGATCATTTTTCCCGGAGTGGAAGATGACAGGCTTATCATGGATACGGAAGGTATCTGTTCCATCTCATCGCGGAACACCTTTGCTTTCTCCTTCAGCCGGTCGGACCGCAGGGGTATGATGACGATATTTTCACGGTCAAAACCCATGTTCTTGTTCCGCACGAATTGCATCTGCTCATAGATGAGCCATGTAGAAACCAGCAATGCGATGGAAATGGTGAACTGAAGCACCACCAGCAGGTTCCGCAGCACCGATTTTTTCATCCCCTGGTACATTTCTCCCCGGATCGCCCGGACAGGCTGGAAGGAAGAGAGTACCAGCGCCGGGTAGGTGCCGGCGAAAAAACCGACGATAATGGTCAGCGCCAGCGCCATCAGCAGGGTGTATGGGAGGTGGAAGATTGTTTCGAGTTGTAGTCCGGTCATCTGGCTGAAAACCGGAAGCAGTAACTCCACCAGGGCAAGTGCGACGATCAGCGCCATCAGGCTCAGGAGAAACGATTCGCCGATAAATTGCCAGGCGAGCTGACCGAGTGTGGCCCCGGCTACCTTGCGCATGCCAACCTCCCGGCTGCGCCTGGTGGAGCGCGCTGTCGACAAATTCATGAAATTGATGCAGGCGATGACCAGGATGAAAATGGCCACGGCAGAAAACATATATACATACGATATGTCGCTGTTGGGTTCCAGCTCCGCCAGCAGGTTCGACCGCAAATGGATATCGGAAACCTTCTGCAGGTAAGGGATCATCTCGATATTGTACCTGTAAGATGCCTGTCACTTTCATGTTCACCTGGTCGTTCAGGCGGATGACCATTCCCATCGGATCTTCCCCTCCAAAGTATTTCCGGGCAAGGCTTTCGGTGATCACCAGGCTGTAAGGCTCCGTCAGCGCGGTGGCTGGATCGCCCTGCAGCATCCCGAAAGTGAACACATCAAAAAAAGAGGAATCGACGAAATAAAGCCCTGTAACGTAAAATTGCCTGTCATCCACAGAAAAGAAGGTATTCTCGTCGGGCTTGGTGATCCGGGTGAAAGCTTTCACCTCCGGGTAATCGGTTTTCAGCTTCGGCGCAATGGGAGGCATGGATACCGCCACGTTGAAAAAGTCTTCTGCAAACCTCCCTTTTACGGCAATCCGGTAAACATCCCCATGATCCTCATGAAACTTGTCATAGCTCAGTTCATAAGAAATATAGGTAAAAATGATGATACAGGTTGCCAGCCCGATGGCCAGGCCCGACAGGTTGATGGCAGTATATCCCCTGTAGCGCCAGAAGTTCCGGAAGGTGGTTTTCAGATAGTTCTCAAACATTCTCCAAAATTATTCATATTTAATGGCTTCCACCGGGTTGCTGCCCGCCACCCGGACGATGTAAAAGCTGATGGTGACCATCCCGACCAGGAAGGATACAACCCCGGCAAGCAGGAAATGGGTCCATTGCAAGCTGGTATGATAGATAAAGCTGTCGTTCAGCCAGATATCGAGCCGCCACCAGGCCACCGGTACGGCCACAACAAAGGCGATAAGGATCAGAAAGATAAATTCACGGTACAGGAGCTGCATGATGTCCGGAACCGAAGCGCCGAGGATCTTGCGGATGCCGATCTCTTTGGTGCGCTGTTCGGCGATGTAAGATGAAAGGCCCAGCAAGCCCAGCAATGCAATGAAGATGGTGATGGCCGTGGCCAGGTTAAAGATCACCCCGATCTTCTGCTCCCCCTGGTATTGCTCCTCAAAGATCTGAGTGACGTACCGATAATCAAACGGTCTTCCCGCGCCGAAATCGTTCCATTTTTCCTCCACGACAGCCAGGGCTTCCTGCTCCATCCCCTCTTTCATCCTGACGGTCATCAGGTACCTGGGCACCGGGCTGATGAACAATATGACCGGCTCGATCTTGTTGTGCAGCGACCGGAAATGGAAATCCTTCACCACACCGATGACCTTCATAGGCCTGCCGGTGTCGCCGTTCAGGTTCAACCCGTACTGGATCTTCTTCCCGATGGGATCATCTTCCCATCCAAGGGTTCTGACAGCGGTTTCGTTGATGATTACCGCCTCTTCCCGGTCCGTCCCCATATTCCTGTCGAAATCCCTGCCCCTGACGATCTCCATCCCCATAGTGGCTACGTAATCAAAATCGACCTGGGCCAGGATGAGCGCCATTTCCTTCATCTCATCTTCCCGCTCCACCAACAGCACCTGGATCCACTCGATCTGTCCCGGTACACCGGTACAGTTGGTAGCGGCTTCGATGGCCCGGTGCTGGACCAGTTCATTCTTCAGAGTTTCGGCTTTGCTCCGGAAGGTCGAATCCTGCATCTCAATCACCAGCAGGCTGTTTTTATCGAATCCAAGGTCGGTATTCCTCAGAAACCTTAGCTGGCTGGAAACAACGATGGTGCCGATGATCATCAGGATCGCGATGAAAAACTGGATGACCACCAGTATCCGCCGCAGCAGCCCACTCGTTTTGCCGGTCTTTGACACCGCCCCTTTCAACACCATCACAGGGGCAAATGACGACAGGTAAAATGAAGGATAGCTGCCGGAAACGATCCCGACGGTCAGCGTGATAGCAAAGATCATGGCCAGGATCAAGGGCTGGCTGAACCAGGAAAAGTGCACCGCCTTTACGGATAGCTGGTTGAAATCGGGCAGCAGGATGAAGAAAGCCACGGCGCTGAAAATATAAACATAGGCCATATTGCCGGTCGGCTGCTCGGCGCCAAGCCCCTGTGCAAAATGTGTCCCGGCCAGTGGTGTGTAGAGGAGTTCAAAACTCGCGTTGATCTGGTCACCGACCGGCTTCATGTATTTCTCGTAAAATGCCGGGAATTTTTCCATGATGGTGCTCATGGAAGAATTTTCATGGAGCAGCAGGTAGGTATATACACCAATGTTCCAGAAGGCAAGCGGCTCCATGTTGTTAAAATTATCAGCCCCGTAAATCTCCTGTAACGTCATCACTGACAGCAAAGCGCCGTATTTCAGGTGACTGTTTGCCGGCTGGTCTTCTATAACACCGGTGACCTTGTAGGACCTTCCGGAGCCGGAAATGATTATTTCACCGACAGGGTTCCGGTCACCGAAGTATTTCCGGGCCACGCTTTCGGTTAAAACCATAGTAAAAGGTTCCGTTAAGGCCTTTTCGGGAGAACCAATGAGAAAGCGGATGGTGAAAACATCGAAAACGGTTGAATCGGCGAAGAAGAAATCTGTCTCATAGTATTCCTTATCCCCGTAGCGGAAAGCTGAATTTCCAACATCATTAAGCCTTGTAAATGTTTCCACTTCAGGAAACTCAAGCTTGAATGCAGGCCCCATGGGGACCGGCACGATGGCAAACAGGTCGTGCCGGTTGGAAATATTGAAATTCGATTCGATCCGGTAGATCCGTTCATGTTTCTCGTTGTGTTTATCGTAGGTGAGTTCATCCCTGACATACAACAGGATAAAGATGAACGCTGCCAGCCCGACCGAAAGCCCGAGGACATTCAGGAATGTATAGAACTTATTCCTGGAAAGATTGCGGATTGCGGATATAAGGAAATTCTTTAACATAATCCAATCATTGATTCATCTGTTACACTCAAACTCAGAACTCAGAACTCAGAACTCAGAACTCAGAACTCAGAACTCAACACTACGCCCGTATATTTTCCGTAACGATCTGCCCGTCGAACAACCGGATGATGCGCTGGGCATAGCCGGCGTCGCGCTGGGAGTGTGTGACAATGATCAGGGTGGTGCCACCCTGGTTCAGTTTTTCCAGCAGGTTCATCACCTCTTCGCCGTTGGCGGAATCGAGGTTACCGGTAGGCTCGTCGGCCAGGATCAGCCTGGGGCTAGAAACTACGGCGCGGGCGACGGCCACGCGCTGCTGCTGCCCGCCGGAAAGCTGCAGCGGGAAATGCTTCCTGCGGTGGGTGATCTGCATCTTTTCCAAGGCTTCATCGACCCGGTTCCTCCTCTCGGTCGCCGACATGCCCAGGTAGATCAGCGGCAGTTCCACATTCTCAAAGACGTTCATCTCCTCGATCAGGTTGAAGTTCTGGAAAACAAAGCCAATGTTCTCCTTTCGCATGCGGGCCCGCTGGCGCTCGTTGAACCTGGCCACCTCAGTGCCGTTAAAATGATATTCTCCACTGGTCGGGTTGTCTAAGAGGCCCAGGATATTCAGCAGGGTGGATTTGCCACACCCGGAGGGGCCCATGATGGCCACAAATTCGCCTGGTTTTACGCCGAAAGACACGTTGTTCAACGCTGTGGTTTCCACTTCATCCGTGCGAAAGATCTTTGTAAGATTTACGGTGTTGATCATATCTTTTTTGCTTGATGGTATTATTTCAAAATCAGTTTATCTTTTCCCCCGAAAGTCTCATACGACGATATGATCACTTTCTCGCCGGGCTCAAGGCCTTCGAGGACTTCATAGAATTTTGTATTCTGTCGTCCGAGGCGGATGTTCCTTTTCACCGCGAGATCTTCCGATGGCATTACGACATACACCCAGTTACCTCCCGTTTGCTGAAAGAATCCGCCCCTTTTCAATATGATAGCTTCCGTTGGTGTGCTGAACTGAAGCCTTATCTGCAGGGTCTGTCCGCGGCGGATATTATCCGGGACTTCATCTTTAAAGTTCATTTCGACCTGGAATGACCCTCCCCGGACCCCGGTGTATATCTTGCTGATATACAAATCATACGTCTTCCCTCCAAAATCCAGTTCCGCCTCCTGGCCGATCTCCACCCGCGAAACATAGCGTTCATCGATGTTGGCCCGCATCTTGTAACCATCCATAATATCGATCTGCCCCAGCCTTTCCCCTGCCGAACGTGTCTCCCCGATCTCCACGTTGAAGGAGGATAAAACACCTTCAGCAGGCGCACGAACGGTCAGTTTTTCCATATTTTTCTTCAATTGCGTCAGGTTGGCCCTCATCCGCTCCACAGAAGCAGCGATCTGTTTCTTCTGCCCCTCCGCAGAGATGCTGTCAAGCCGCTGCAGTTCCAGGCTGATGTTCAGTTGCCGGTTCGAAAAATCATAATCCCTGCGGGCATCCTCAAACTGCTTCAAGGTATAAACCCCTTCGTCATACAATAAGCTGGCCCGTTCAAACTCTTTTTCGACCTGGTCGATCTGGTAAAGCAGGTTGGTGATCTCCTTCTGCCTCAGGTATTTGTTTTGCTCCAAAGCGATCCGTGAATTCTGCAAATTGTTGATGGCATCATACATCCGGGTTTCCTGGTCCATGTAGCTCAGCTGCATGCTGGCATTGCTCAGCTTCAGGATGGTGTCGCCTTTCCTGACCAAGGCGCCATCTTCAACAAACTTTTTCTCAACTGCCCCCCCCAGCTCCGCATCGATGTAAATGGTCGTCCGCGGCTGGACAACCCCGTCCACCGGGATGAATTCCTGGAAATAATCTGCCAGAACCACAGCAATGGTGACCTGACTTTTATTGATATTCAAACGGCTGGAGCGATCCCTGAAAGCAAGAAGGTAAAGTATAAAGAAGCATAAAAGAGCAATGGCAGCGATCTGGAGGATTTTTCGCATCGTCCACCTCTTTTTCTCAATAGGTCTGTCCATTAGATTTGGTTATAAGTGCATTCATAAAAACTAAATCCGTGCCATTACTCCCATCTCATTATATTTCAATCAAATACATAATACTACATGTAACTGAATGTACAATTTCGTGCACCTTTCTGTACATTTGCGTACAACTATTCTGTAATTTTAATCGATATTTTTCAAATCAATGATTCATGAATGACATTCCTGAAAAAATCGCTGCGAAAATCCTGATCGTGGATGACGACAAGGATGTTCTACTGGCGGCGAGGTTGTTTCTGAAGCAGCATGTCGAGGTAGTGCATACGGAAGAAAAACCGGATAATCTGCCAAGCCTCATCAGCAATGAAAACTACGATATGGTTCTTCTCGATATGAACTTCGCGCCGGATGCCACCAGCGGCAAGGAAGGGTTCCACTGGCTGAACAAGATCCTGGAGATCGATCCCTCGATCGTGGTGATCATGATCACCGGGTACGGGGATATCGAGCTGGCTGTACAGGGCATTAAGGAAGGCGCGACCAATTTCCTGCTGAAGCCCTGGGAAAACAAAAAGCTGCTGGCCACCATCAAGACCTCCATGCAGTTACGGCAGTCTAAGGTGGAATTGCAGGATCTCCGGACAAAGCAGAAGGTTTTGATGGCCGATCAGAACCAGCCGTTCGGGACGATCATCGGCAGTTCACCGGCGATGCAAAAGGTACTGGTAGCGGCGCAGAAGGTAGCGGTGACGGAAGCCAATGTCCTGATACTGGGTGAAAACGGTACCGGCAAGGAGCTGGTGGCCCGGGCCGTGCACCGGGACTCGAAACGCAAGGACGAGGTATTTATCAGTGTGGACCTGGGTGCTATCAGCGAGACACTGTTCGAAAGCGAACTTTTCGGGTTTAAAAAAGGCGCCTTTACCGATGCCCGGGAAGACCGTGCGGGACGGTTTGAAGCGGCCAACAAAGGAACCGTTTTCCTGGACGAAATAGGGAACCTCTCTCTGGCGTTGCAGTCGAAATTGCTGAGCGTGTTGCAGAACCGGACAGTTGTGAGGCTAGGCACCAACAAGGAGATCCCCATCGATGTCAGGCTGATCTGTGCCACCAATATGCCGCTGTATCAAATGGTCAGGGAAGGCAAATTCAGGCAGGACCTGCTGTACCGGATCAATACCGTCGAAATTCATGTTCCGCCGCTGCGGGAAAGAATGGAAGATATTCCGCATCTCATCTATCATTTCCTCGGGATATATTGCAAAAAATACAAGCTGACTCAGAAAAGGGTGAGCGAAGATACCTTTTCCAGGCTGAAAAAACACGACTGGCCCGGGAACATCCGTGAACTGCAGCACGCCGTTGAAAGGGCTGTCATTATGAGCGACGCCAATATCCTTCAGCCACACGATTTCTTTATTTCATCACCGGCTGACGATAAAAGCGATGCGCTTGACCCGGGAAACCTGAACCTGGAGGAGGCAGAAAAAATGCTCGTCCGGAAAGTGATTGACAAACACGGCGGGAACATCAGCAAGGCCGCCAGGGAACTCGGTCTGACCCGTGCTTCACTCTACCGCAGAATCGAAAAATATGGTCTTTAACCGTTTCCGCATCGCCATCGCCGTGAGGGTTCTCCTGCTGGCAGCCAGCCTGTTCCTGCTGTTCCTGCTGCTGGATATGCCCAGGTACAGGTTCTCGGTCATCATCATCGGGGTCCTCGTAGTGCTGCAGGTCATCCTGCTGATCCGTTACGTCGAAAGAACCAACCGTAAGCTGACACAGTTGTTCCAGAGCATCCGGCATGCCGATTTTTCAAGTTACTTTTCAGATCCGGGGCTGGGCAAGAGTTTCGAGGACCTGTCAAGGGAATTTAACCTGGTGATCGAAGCTTTCCGGAAGTACCGGGCGGAGAAGGAGGAAAATTTCAATTACCTGCAAACGGTGGTACAGCACGTCTCCATCGGCATTATCGTTTTCGGGCAGGATGGAAAGGTGGATGTGTTCAACAACGCCGTTAAAAAGATGCTCGGGCTGAAAAACCTCCGGGATATCCGTGAATTATCAACTGTCAAAGACGATTTTCCGTCCATCCTGACTGGAATGAAGCCGGGCGACAGCACCCTGGTGAAGGTATTTATCGGGAATGAGCTGCTTCAATTGTCGGTTATCGCCACCGGCTTCAGGATGCGGGGAGAGGAATACATCCTTGTGTCGATGCAGGATATCGGCGCCGAGCTTGATGAAAAAGAGATCGAATCATGGCAGAAGATGGTGCGTGTGCTGACACATGAAATCATGAATTCCATCACACCGATCACCTCCCTGGCGGCGACAGTCCAGGAAATGGCGCTGGGCCGTGAAGAGGATAAATTATTCCTGAAAAACCTGGATGAGGAAGACCTGGAGAGTTTCGACTCCGCCATTTCCACGATCCGGAACCGCAGCCAGGGGCTGCTGAACTTCATGGAGATTTACCGGAGCCTTACGAGGGTGCCGAAACCCAATTTCCGGTATTTCCAGGTATCGGAGCTGTTCGACCGGTGCCATAAGCTGCTCCAGCCGAAGCTCGAGCAGCTTGGTATCAGGTGCGTTAAAAACATTTTCCCTGCCGATCTGATGATCACGGCCGATCCCGACCTGATCGACCAGGTGGTGATCAACCTGGTGCTGAACGCCATTGATGCGGTGAAAGAGGTGGAGAGCCCGGAGATCTCCATTGTTGCTTCCCAGAACATCAACAACCGGGTGGTTATTGAACTCCAAGACAATGGCATTGGCATCATGCCCGATGTGATGGACAAGATCTTCATGCCCTTCTTCACCTCCAAAAAACACGGCTCCGGCGTGGGCCTGAGCCTGTCGCGCCAGATCATGCATCTGCACAAAGGATCGATCAGCGTACGTTCCAAACCGGGAGAAGGAACGGTTTTTACGTTGGTGTTTTAATTCATTTCATATTTACGCATTGTTCGTCACATCAACTATTCTCTGTCAATCATCTTCAGCTTCCACTTATCGCCCAGCCGGATAACCCGGTATTGAAAAGGGATCAGGGCTGCCAGAACCAGGATTTTTTGTCCGATGACCGGGTTCATGCACAGTAGGACAAATAGTGCAATAAGAGGGATTTTTATGGATTCTCAGCTTTGGGGTTTCCTTTCTTCACCAACCTTCTCATCTGCAAATAATCCAGGTGATACAGCACTTTCAGGGAGATGAGGTTGGAAGCGGGCGCCTCGAGCGTGCCGGCCAGCTCATTGAAATATCCGCCGGAAGGGGGTGATTTGCTGGTATAAATGGCGTTCTTCCAGGCCAGTACCAGCTCGCTGCCGGGGGCAAACAGCCAGGTGAAATAGGCGTCGATGTTGAAGGAATTATAGATGAAATCATGCGCGCCGGTGTAACTGTTCGTTATCAGCCCGCCCTCTGTGTCCAGGTCGTAATACTGGTTATACCGCGCCTGGAACAAATAGTGCCGGGCCCGGAAACTGAAGCTGTACCTCGGGTTGATGGTGTAATTGACGCTCAGCGTGGTGGTCGCATTTTCGATGTCGCGCGTGCCGAGAATGATCGTCAGGCCGCTGTTGTCCAGGCTATCGGTCACATAGCCGATATCGTTCCGGTAATTGCGGTAGGATATACCGAGCACAATGAAGAGGCTGTTGCTGACCTTAAGACGCGGGCCAAGCCAGAGGGTCCAACCCAGTTGGTCGTAACCGGAGCTCCAGGAAATTCCTGGAGAGATATCAACAATAAAACGCTTATTATAGTCGGGTGAACAGAACCCACCGATGAAATATGTGGGTGGGAGCCTCACAAACCAGCCCGGATTTCTCGGCTCATAGTAATCCCTTCTTTCCACCGGGCTGATATCCGCGTTCAGGAAAACCGTAAGGTTGTTTTTGAAAAGGGTGCGATGCCGGAAAGAGATGTCCAGGCCGGTGAATTCCATGGGAGAATACAACTGCATATAAGCAAAGCTGACCTCGTTGTGCATGCTGAGGATCCGCCAGAAAGGCTCATAGAAGTCGTAGCTGAAATAGGCGCCGTTCTTGAACAGGTTGTTGTACTCCAGGTATCCCAGGTCGTTGGGGTCATAGGTATCGGAGATCATCCGCTGGAAGACGCCGTAGTTGGCGTTGCCGCCGATCTTCTCCAGCAGCACATTGTAATAAAAGCCATATCCGGAGGGCTTTTCCGGGAAATATTTCTGCGAAACGTTCAACAGGCCCGAAGCGGAGAAACGGTTGCGGCGGTCGCGGAACTGCATCTCCGTACCCGTGACATTGGCGGTATATTCGTCCCTGCCGCGGTAAACGTTGGTATTGAAAAGGCTGATAAACGATTTATTGGGCAGCGACTGGTCGGCCACCACCATGTTGTAATTGGTAAAGGGCTGGGTCAGTATCTCCTGTGTGGAACCGCTGGAATCGGTGACGGTGGCATAGGCTGGCGCGGTGAAAGCGTTGAACAGCCCCAGCCCTGTTCCGCCGGCGGTGCGGCCCGACAGCTTGGTGGCGTTCAGCAGGCGGGTCTGCTCCGGGTTGCCGGCAATGTCTTCCGGCGGATAGGTATTCCGGACATCGTAATAACCCATCGGCACCGATCCGACCCTCCGGGAATAGAAAATATTTCCCCGGCTGAACAGCTCCACCCCTTCGGTAAAAAACTGCCGCTTTTCGCTGTAGTAAGTCTCGAACGGCCCCAGGTTCACTATCAGCTCGTCCGATGGCACCTGGCTGAAATCGGGGATCAGGGTCATGTCGAGCGTAAAGCTTTCGCTGATACCGTATTTCAGGTCCATCCCCCCGTTGATGCGGAAGTCCCAGATGTTTTCATTGGGCTCCGTAGCAACGGAAGTCAGCAGGTAAGGTTCCAGCGAAAGGCGCAGGGGTGGCCTGATATCCTCTATCCCGGTCAGTACCCCGGCCTGGTTGATGAAACCTTCGACCTTCTTATCGATATAATTCCAGTTCGAAATTTCACGGATGCGCCTGATCTCTCGTCCAAAATTCAGGCCCCAGCGCTGCTGTTTTGTTTTCGGAAAGCGCAGCGCCGACCAGGGAATCGCGATCTCGGCCACCCATCCCTCCTCTGTAATGCTGACCGCGCTTTTCCAAACAGCGTCCCACGAAATGTCCGTCCCCGTTGAAAAGCTTTTAATATCGGCCTGGACACCCGAGGCGTAGAGGAAGAAATCAAAGCTGTTCAGGCCGTCATTGTAAGGAGAAAGGCTTACGACGAAGAGGTCTGCATTAAGGCTTTCGGAATCGCGCGGCCCCAGCTCGCGCATGATCCTGCCCGGTTCATCATCATACATCACCGCCCCGATATACAGCGCATTGTCGTCGTACGCCACCATGACGTGTGTCGGAAAAGTGGGAGCTGCGCCGTTGTAAGGCTCATACTGGACGAAACCGGCGGCCACACCGGCCTCCTGCCAGAAAGCTTCGGTTAGTTTTCCGTCGATTTTGGGCTGATCGCAGATCCTTTGCACTCTCAGCTCTTTCTTCGCTGGCGACTGGGAATAAGACATGGGTGTGACCAGGATGAAAAGGATCCAGATAAAACCAATAATTGCCTTTTTTGAATTGTTCACAGTTCTCGGTTAATCATCTTTGTAAAAAAAATAAAATTATTGCTAAAAATTTATTATCATTGAATAATTATTAGATGCTCTTTAATTTCCAGCACCTTATTTTTAACCAAATCAATAATATCATGAAAAAATTAATTATCCTTAGCTTTTTCCTGGTAAGCTATTGTATGACGCAAGCACAGGAAACCTGCAACAACTTCTGGGCAAGGGTTTCTCCGGATGGCAATTTTATTTACTTTTCATCCGACAGGCATGGCGGCGATTATGAAATTTACAAGGTAGATATTGAGGCACATCGAACCTCCGGCAACTCACGAATTCAGGCACTCACAAATTTTATCCGGCGGTCAGTCCCGATGGCTCACTGATTGCTTTTCAACATGTTAATTATGAAGCGTCCACAGAGATCTACATGATGAATAATGATGGCACAAACCTGGTTCAACTGACAAATAACAACGTGCATGATGGTTTTCCGAACTTTTCGCCGGATGGAAATAAAATTATTTTTGAAGCATGGGATGATTCAAATTACCCTGAAGTTTTTACCATGAACATTGATGGTTCAGGGCGCACTCAAATTACCAATGTACCCGGGGCATACTGGCAGAGTGCACCATGCTACAATCCTTCCGGCACTAAAATTTACTTTTCGGCAGGGTTTAATGCAGATAACCATTATGTAATGATGGACCTGGATGGAACCAACTGGGTAAATATCACTGAACCAAATACTTTTGGTTATGCTGAGTAGGCATTATCTTTTAATGCTGATGGTTCGAAGATCATATTTTTCACAACGGAATATTTGGGATATAATAACGGATGTGACTTAATTATTGCTGATCCTGATGGATCTGACTGGACTAAGATCACCAATGCCTCCGCTGGAGAATATTATTATGGTGGTGTGTTCCACCCAGGCAACAATAAAATATATTACTCCTATTATCCTGGTTCGGGAGGTAAATACAGTATTCAGAAAATGAATACAGACGGTTCGGATCCTGTAAAGATCTCAACCTGCGCAGCGATGGGCATTGATGATGGCATGGCTTTCCAGGTAAATCTGATCTCCCCGAACCCGGCGAATGATATACTAATTGTGAACCTGGATAAAGATTTCAGTCTTGTAGTATATGATTTAACCGGGAAATCAGTGCTCTCATCAAGTGAGAAACAAATCAATATCAGCGGATTTAGCAAAGGGATTTATACCGTAGTGCTGAAGGATAAAAACGCTCAGTTAATTAAAACTGAGAAGCTGATCAAGAATTAGATCCTGGAACTATTATAATCTGCCCGGCGGGAATTTTACCTTTTAAGGCTTTTTGAGATCTTCCTGATCGCCTCTTCGATGGTGCTTTCGGGTTCAATGATATTGTGCTCTCCCCAGAAATCGATATCCGCAAAATCCTCCACCTTTTCGACAAAGACCATGTTCTGCCGGAAAACCTCCGGGCCGGCGAAACGGGCGAAATTATCCCCGCGCCTGTCGGTGATGGCAGCTTCAGAGAGAATGGTGTAATGGTTCCTGAACAGCTTTCGTTTCCAGTCGCAGCGGAACCTCAGGTCGACACGCACATAGTTGAGGTAGTACTTACCGTTTTGCTCCTTGTAAGTCACCAGGTAACCGGTGGAGGTGGGCGTAAAAACTACCCCGGCCGGCTTTTTCTGCACAAAAGCCTGGGCAGCTTTGGCCTGGTCGCTGAGGTCGAGGCTGAACTCGGCCCGGGTGATGGCATAACTATCCTGGGCAATGTAGAGCTTTCCATAATACAGCGGATCTTCCCTGTACACTGCCGGCTCGAAATTGATCACCCAGTTCAGCTTGTCATCGATGCTGACTACCGTCGCGTACTCGAAACGGTAATTGTTCAGGTTATCCAGCGCTATGCTGAGGTTGGTGTTCTTAACAATATCCAGTAACATCAGGACCTGAGGCCCGCCCCGCAGCTGAACCAGGAGGGTGTCGGACCGTTTATAACCGGTGCTTTTGCGCCCTTTGTAAATCTTCACCTGGTCGCCCGGCATGCCGGCATAGGGAGCTTTGTAAATATCGATAACGGCTTCGGAAATGGACACGTAGTCACGGCGCTGCATAATGGACTCCCGGTAAAAAGCGGTCATCATGTTGGGCGCTTCGCTGTAATTTTTCCGGATATTATTCATGGCAGCTTCCACTAAGCCGCGGGCATCTTTGGGCAGCACGGCGATCTCTTTGAGCTGGACCGGCCGGACCGTGAGATAGAATATCCTGTCCGTTCCAACTGACTTGTTAATATTAAATCTCTCCGTTGAATAGCTCAGATGCGATATTTCGAAGTACTCAGCATCCAGTGCGGTATTTACCTTAAGGGTGAATTCGCCTTCGGCGTTTGTCACCGTCCCGATGCCCGTTCCGGGAACCGAAAGAGTAGCATAACTGATCTTTTCACCGGTGCCGGCATCCTGGAGTGTGCCGTTGATAGTAACGAAGGCAGGCTGTGCAGTAAGGATGCCTGTAAAAGCAAAAAGCAATGTTATCAGGCAGGCGCCGACAAGGTTTTTATTCAATGATTTCATGGTTGCAGCTTTAAAGGTTATATCCTCAATTTCAATTATATACTGAAGTCGTTATAACTGAAAAAGTGCTATGAAATTAATACTTTTTTGTCAATTGAGAATTAAGAATTCAACATTAAGCATTAAACATTAAGCATTAAACATTTACCTGATTCATTACATCCTTTAAAGAAACATACACCGTTCTTTTACCGGAGAATCAGATAGCAGAAAACCACTAATTTTTTTTCTAGTGGTTTTCTCTATTTTTCCAAAATTCCTTTGTTTGTTGATTTATAAGAAGTTACAACCGGTGTTTTTGTTACACTGTATTTTATAACTGCCTCATTATCAGCAATACTATTTTCTCCCGAGCTATCATTGTG